>JAFUCN010000087.1 GCA_017459665.1 Methanobrevibacter sp.
ATTGTCTTCAGGTTCAACTCCATCGTCTGACTCCCAAACTTCTGAGTCCATATCCTCTGGAGTTTCCTGTTTGATTTCTTCAGATGGCTCTTCTTCAGCAGTTTCAGCTTTTTCTTCGACACTAACTGACTGTGATGGAGTTTCATCAATGACAATTTCTTTTTCATCATCACTGACAAATTCAGACGGAGTCTCTTTAACCTCCACATCTTCATCTTCCTCAACACTGACAAATTCAGACGGAGTCTCTTTAATCTCCACCTCTTTTTCGCCATCTTCAACACTGACAAATTCAGATAGAGTTTCCACATCCCCAAAGAATTCAGTTTTATCGATTTCACCTACATCAATAGGTTTTTCTAAAACATCACCATCATCAACCTTTTCAACTTCAACAAAGTCAGCCGGTCCAATGTCTTCCGGATTAATCTCTTCGGCTTCGGCCGCTTTTTCAGCTTCTTCCCTTTCACGTGCAAGACGCAATTCTTCGGCTTTCTTTTCAGCTTCAAGTCTTCTTTTTTCTGCCAAAGCCTTTTCTTCTTCTGATCTGCGTTTTTCTTCTGCACGGGTTTTCCTGATTGATTTTTCAACAAAATCTAAAAGCTTTTTGCGTCCCAAATCCCTGTTTCTATACCAGTCAGTTGACCATAGGTGATACAGTTTCCATCCAAGTCCTGTAAGTACCTGTTCACGGAGCCTGTCCCTGTCACGGGCAACTTTGCTTGAGGAATACATTTTTCCATCTGTTGTGATTCCCAAAATGTATTTTCCAGGGTTTTCATCATCGACAATAGCCAAGTCTACTCTGAATCCTGCACATCCTATCTGTCTGTCAACAGTATAGCCGTTTTCTTCCAAAAAGCTGGCAATTGCATCTTCAAAGGGTTCTTTTGAGTATGCTTCACCCTGATGGGTTCCAAGGGTGAGATTTTCAGCATATGCTAAAAATTCCTTAAGCGCCTTTACACCGTAAGGTGGATTGGCTGTCAGGTGCATATCATATGCCTTGAAGTTTGAAAATACAACACATTTTTCCCTTGCACGTGTAATGAGCACATTAAGTCTTCTCTCACCACCATCCTGGTTTAGAGGACCGAAGTTAAGTGACATCTTTCTGTTTTCGTCATAACCGTAACCTACACTTATAAGGATAACATCCCTTTCATCCCCCTGGATTGTTTCGAGGTTTTTGACAAAGAAACGTTCCTCTTTATTGTCAGAGAATAGCGGTTCATATTCTGGGTGCTCTTTACGTTTGACTTCCAAAGCTTCAAGAATTGCGTTTTTCTGTGCAACTGAAAATGTTCCAACACCCAAACTTTTTGTATCGCCGTACTTTTCAAAGTGGTTGAAAATCTCTTCTACAACGTCTTCGGCTTCAAGAGGGTTTGCTGAAGATGAACCTCTTGCATAGGCAGTGTTGGGATTGTAGTGGAATTTCAAACCTAGTTCAGGGTCGTTATGTGAAGGTGAAGGATAAACCAGCAGGTCATCGTCATAGAATTCACGGTTTGAAACGTTGATTAATGATTCGTGGCGTGAACGGTAGTGCCATTTAAGCATTTTTACAGGAAAAGAAAGCTTGCACAAGTGCAGGATACTTTCCATATCCAGTGATGTTGCTTCTTCCTCATCACTTTCAGCATCTGACATCTGGTCGAAAAATGAAGTCGGAGGCAGTTGCTGAGTGTCTCCCATTACAACAGCAGTCTTTCCTCTCATGAATGCCCCAAGAGCATCTTCAGGCTTTACCTGACTTGCCTCATCGAAAATGACAACGTCAAACTGCAATTCCTCATTTGTAGGATCAAGGTACTGTGCAATTGACAATGGAGACATCATAAAACAAGGTTTGATTTGTTTTATCATTCCTCCTGCCTTTTCAAGGAGTTTTCTAACCGGCATGTGTCCGCTTTTTCTTGTAAACTCACCTGCAAGTATCTTTGCCTGAGGGTTTTCGGTTCCGCCGAATATCTTTGGAATGTTACTGTTAAGCTTGTGGAATATTCTTTTACGGTTTAAGACCAATATCTTCTTGTCCAAGTCCTTGAATTCACGTATTCTGTTTTCATGAAGCTCACCTACAAATGTGGCAAGTTCATGGTTTTCAACAAATAATATATTTAAAAGTGAATCTGCAAAGTTTCCTTCAACCAATGCTTCAATATCCTCTTTTTTGATGTTTCTCTTTTCGATTGAATCCACAAACATTCGTGCATTGGATGATTTGAGCGCATTTTTTGTATTTAAGTATTGTGACCATAAGTGAAGGCTTGATAGCTGCCCTCTCCAATTGTACAGCTGCTCTTTCCATGCTTCAAATGGTACGTCACCGGTTTCCCTTTTAAAGATTAGTTTGCTTCTAGGGTTGAGCTTGTCCTTGAGTCTTGAAAGCACACGTACAAACTCCTCACCGGCATCGATGTAATCTGAGAGATCCCTTTCAGGGTTAAAATCAAACAAATCCTTGCTCATGAGGTCTATGGTATTTTGTGAAAATGTTCCCTCACGTACAAGGGCTGAAAATTCATGCATCCATCTAGCAATAGCTTTAAGATCATTCGGATTTGCATTGAGATGCCAGTATCCTCCATAATACTTCTGACCCAGTGCATCATTGGCCTCAAGGCCTTTTCTGATTTTGATTACTGCCTTTGCTTCCTGCAGTTCCTTTATGATATCGTCAATGCTTCCTGACGGAGGCACTGAATAATACCTTTCGACAAGTTCAAGGTGCTGCTTGTTGTTAAAGAATCTGAATTTTTTGTGTGAAAGCTGCTGCAACTCATATATTAGCCTGTCAATGTCTGCCTGGAAAATGCTTTGGTTGAATTTATTTAAAATTCCAGCATATTTCTGATACCTTTGAAGCTCACGTATTAGTTTAAATGCATCGTCATTGTTATTATTCCATGCTCCTGATTTGAGTATCACAGGGTCGATAAGTTCTGAATTCTGTGACTTGATAATCTCAAATGCTGAAAGTGAATTGTTAAACTCATTTAATGTATCCGGCTGCTTGATTCCATAGATGTCATAAACCCTACCTCGCTCAACAAGGAAATTGTCCAGAGAATGCAATGTATCATTAATCAGCATTTCGATTTCCCTTAAGTCAGCCGGAAGAAGACTTTTCGGAGCGCATTTGCTCCATGGATTTTCTTTAGAAATTGTCTGATATAATTCTGCCAGGTTTTCCAAAGCTATCTTCATGTCATCCAGATCTTTCAGGGTGACGCTTTCAGGGTTTTCAAAGCGAACCAGAGGCATAATGGCATCTTTGGTTGCGAAATGATCATCGGCAGATTCCTTCATACCGTATAACTGAAATGCAGACAAGTTTACTGCAAATACAGGCTTGTGAATAATCTGGGAATAATCATCTAGCTGACGGCGCAGTGTCTCAAGTTTTCTGATAGTCTGGTCGATGTTTAAAGGCTCCTGAGCACGTACATTGGTTGCCTTTTGAAGGTCTTTTAAGAACTTTTTACGTCTTGTCTTGTGAGAATGCAATTCCAATACAAACTTTCCCAAACCAACAGCAGTCAGCCTGTCCTTTACCACATCAAGTGCAGCCATCTTTTCTGAAACGAATAGAACTGACTTTCCTTCAGCCAAAAGTTCAGCTATAAGATTTACAATAGTCTGTGACTTACCTGTTCCCGGAGGTCCTTCAACAACAAGGTTTCTTCCTGCCTTAACGTCCTGAATGGCCGCAATCTGAGAGGAATCGGCATCTAAAACCTGATACATGTTCTGATATTCGAGTCTGGTGTCAATGTCTTCTTCTCTAAATGATTCGCCATCGTTTTTTGCAGGATTAAAAATAGCTTGAATCAGTTCATTTTTAGTCAAATCGACATTATCTGCCCATGCTTCAGGGTTCAGGTCATTATACATAACGAATTTTGTAAAACTAAAGAAACCTAAAGCAACATCATTGTTGACTTTCCAGCCATCCATACGGCCAACTGAACGACGAACGCTTGCAATGTAATGGTCGATTACTTCACCATACCTTTTGAATTCAAAATCAGGAAGCTCTATTCCCGCTTCAAGCAGTTTTGCCTTAAGTGAAATGTTGGTTTGAATATCCTCTCCAGTCCATTCCAGGTTGAATGATTCACCAACCTTTTTACGCTCCATTGAAACCGGAATCAAGACTAAAGGAGCCTTGTTGACCTGCCTTGGTTTGGATTTGTCTTTCCATTCCAGAAATCCGATAGCAAGATACAGGATGTTATAACCCTGCTCCTGAAGCATTGTTTTGGCTTGGTTATTAATGTAATATAATCTTTTTTGAAGCTCTTTCGGGGTCAAATCAGTAGCAAGCTTCTTGTCTCCTTCTGAAAACTTGGAAAAGTCAAATGGAATATGATCCCAAACTGAAGACTTGTCCTCCTTCTTATCCTTTTTGTTGGCAACAAAATACATTTTGTTTTCCTGCAGAACCAATGTCTGAAAAAGGTTTATGGGAGACTGATTTACTATAGTGATAGTTTTAGCTCTGGATTTGAAGTTAAGGAGTTGGTTTCTTAAGGTTAAATCCAAAAGCTCTTTACGTAAGTTTTTAAATTCCTTTTCAATTATGTTTGATGATTTGTTTAACATGATGACCCTTTTGTAGTGTTTAAAAAATTAACAATTCATTATATATTATAATAATATTAATTAATAAAGTTTTCTAAAAGTTATGAAAAGCCATAATTTAAATCAAAAATTAAAAAAAATAATGGAAATTCAATAAACTAACAAATTGGCCAATTTATTGGATTTTTACAAATAATATTTATGAATAAATTAAATCTAAAAACTTTCCTTTCTGGTTAGCGAATATCTTTAAAGAATTCCTTTTGTTAAACATAGTCATGCAAGAATGATGAATAGACAATATCAAATCCTGTTCAACATCATCATTTTCCATCATAGGATGTTTAAGCCTAAATCACGACATTTTTTTGCACTTATATGCCTACCATGATGTTTAGTATCCTTTGGAGAACCTAATGTTTTAACAATATTGTCAATAACCTCATTATCAGGATCATCTTTAAACATGTTATTTTTCAAAGAAGTTTCTAAAATTTCATTAGACCATTCAATAGATTTGTAACAGGAATCTAAAAAAGAAGGAGTAATTTTTGAAATAATCGGTTGCCAAACAGCAATTCTTGAAGGATTATCATCAATTTCTTTTTTAATTTTTTCAAACTCAGAGATTACTCCATGAGCAGGAAGTCCATTTAACTGAGGATCAACAGGCCCTAAACTAGATTGTTTACCCATGACAATTTCTTTACATGAACAAGCAACCATACTCCCACCAGACATTGCAATTTGAGGAACAATAGCTCGAATATCTCCATTGAATACATTATTTAGATATTCAATAATGGATTCAGTTGCTGCAATACTTCCACCAGGAGTATGTAAAATTAAGTCTAAACCTTTTTTTGCATCCAAATCATGACACATTGCCATGAATCCATTTTTGTCCATGTCATTTATCCCAACGGCGAGCCTATCTGAAACTGACAACCATCCGGAATAATATACAATAACATTGCGATTAGTTTTTTCACTAAACTCTTCAATATAATTTTTAATCAAAGATTGTGTTTCATCCTGTTTTGGATATCGAATAGTGATGGCATTAGTTTCACCCCTAATAACATCTAAAAACCAATCGTTTATCTATTGGAATCGGAGGCAATTCCCTAATCTTAGGATACTCATTATCCATATCATTAGATTCACTTATACCAAATTTCTCATAAAATTCCTTAATTTCACTTTTTTTCATTGAAAACACCCCAATTCATCAAATTCTAAAGAATAATGAATCAAAAAGAAATCTGAAAATTTTTGCAATTTCTAATTAATATATTTTATCATAAATCAATTATTTGACATCATTTCCTATAGAATTCAAATTAATTTTTCTAATACCTAATATATCTCCACTTATATTTAAATTGAACGGTTTAGAAAACTTCAATATTGACATGAGTTCATAAAATTGCTTTCAAAAAAACATAGTATATAAATTTAACTATTTCAATTAAATTGAGGCATCTTCACACCATAATATTAAAAATGAGAATTATAAGCTCAATAATGTCCATAATTTTTGATTTTTTGAGACGCAATTAAAGATGCGAAATCTCCAGCTTCTTTAGAAGATTTTGACAGTAATTTCTCTGAGATGTATGCTGCCATATATGTGTCCCCACAGCCTGTTGTATCCACAATCTCATCACATTTTACAGCATCGATTTTGATTTGTGAATCAGAAATGATTCTTGAACCTCGAGAACCGTCAGTTATGACAATCTCACCTACATCAAAGTCAATGCCAGTTATCTTTGCTTCGGCCTCATCAAGAAATATTGAAGTAACACCACTTAAAATGTCAGTTAACCCATCAAAGTATCCTAATTTTATGGTGTAATTTTCATTTACTTTAACATCAGGAAGTCTTAAAAATCCCTGAATTGAAATAAATATAGGAACATCAAAACTTGTTAGAAATTCAATAGTATCTGCTGGAAAGTCATGTCTGTTTAGCGGATTTAAAACAAACGCATCAATTTCATCAGGCAAAATATTCACCAAATCACTTTTTAAGATTGGAATATTTGCAAAATTGCTTACCTGAACCCTTTTATTCAAATCCTCTTCAGAGTATTTGTTAATGAAAAAATGAGTATCTGCTTTTTCGATTACTTTGACTTTGGATGAATCCGGAAATTCATTGACTGAATTCAAATCCAAACAGTTTACAATAGATATATAATCAGGATAAAACTTATCAAAAACAAAACTCTGATAATATGTAGCTCCTCCAGTTTTGAAGCTTTCTTTATCACCAATGATAACTAAATCCTTAGTTACAGGGCCAATAACAACCAGTGTCATGATAATCTCAGTCCAGTTCAATTGTAATATCTAATACATGATATTTACCTGAAATATCATAGATTTCCTTTTTTATGTTTTCAACGTTCTTTCCAAAGTCAACGTCGACTTTAAGTGTCATTACAGAATCGATTCCGTCAAGTGACCATATGTGAAAGTCATCAATTGCATTTACACCTTCAATGGCCAGAATCTGTGTTCTGAATTCGTCAACATCAAAATTGTCAGGTGTCTTTTGAAGCAGAACCTGAACTGACTTAATCAGATTGCGTCCCAAGTTAAATATAAGCCATATAGCGATACCTATTGAAACGAAAGGATCAAGGTATGGAGCACCTTCCCAGAACATCAAAACAATGCTTAAGATTAAAATTGCAATCCATTCGAATACATCCCCAAGCTGATGGAATAATATCGCCTTTTCGTTGAATGTTTCACCGTCATGAAGACGATAGACTGAAATTGACTTGAAGATGATGCCGACAATAGCCACAAGAAGCATTCCACCTGCATCGACACTTTCAGGATGGAACAGTCTAGGAACAGCTTCAGAAAGTATTACAAAAGCCATTATAATAACAAAAACGGAAATTATAACAGCACCTAAAATTGAAAACCTCTGATAGCCGTAGGAATACTTGTCAGATGAATCCTTTTGAGCAACATGCTCCAAAAACCATGCAATTGCAATTGAAATTGTATCTGCAAGGTCATGAATACAGTCTGCCAGAATGGCCATACTGTTTGTTGCAAGGCCTCCTGCAATAACCAGAATGTTGAATGTCAGATTCATGACAAATACGAATGCAAGGTTTTGGCCTGCTTTTTTGTGATGATGATGCGTGTCGATTCTCATAGTTATAATCTTAATTATATGTTAATAGTATATTCTGCGAGGCCTTCTATTTTCAATTTCTGGCTGTTTGAATTTACGTCTAATAGCTTTTAACTCAGCCCTCTCTGCCATGTCTCTAATTTTTTGAGCAGCAGGAGTTAGATTTTCTTTTTGTTTTTCTATTTCTTTTCTCTGTTCTGGTGTTAAACTTATTTCAAAAGGTTCTGTGTGTTTATATGGTGATTTTCTTAATCCCATCTCTCTTTTAGCAAAAATATCAATAATGATTAATTGCTAACCTCCGTTTAATTAAATTATGTTCTTATACCTTTAAATTAGGATTATAATTTTTTAAATGATTAATTGTTGAATTATTAATACTTCATACTTTATAAACCTTTTCAATACCATCTTTAAGAGACAATACATAATGCAAAACTTTTCCATCAACAGTAACTCTTTCAGAAGTTATTATTCTTTTTAATCTTGTTATTTGGATTAGAATTTCAGAGATTTGAATTAGATCATATTTCGGCATTATTTCTATTTCCTTAAGAACAATATTTATTTTTTTATTTTTCATTTCATCCATTTTATTTTGAAATTCATTTATTGAAATATAATCTTTCTTAATTACATTTATTTCTTTTTCAAGTTTATTTAACACATCCTTCGATAAATCAGCATTATTTTTTAATCTATCAAATAAACAATCCAAAGATTCATAATTATATGTTTAATATCCATAGCAATAGCATTTAACACAGAATCATCAATTCCATTGAAAAAATCATGAACCACATCTTTTTGTGCAAAAACTTTGATTTTACAATCTCCAAAATTAAGTTCTTCATTTTCCTTGCAAATAATTACTCCATCAAACCCATTACAAATCATTTCAAATGAAACATATGAATTTTTCATAGAATCTTTATTAATTCCTGAGATTACAATACCAGTTAATTCATCAGAAAGTTCAGATTGAAATATAACATTCATATTTTCATTAAAAATATCCTTTTCGATTTCTGACAATTCAGACGGAGCAAGATATTTGAAATCATAATGATATTTACCAACTTTTTGATTTGTTTTTTCATCAATTTTATTTTGAGAGTAATATTTTAATTCGAAATCATCCAATTGTTCCAATGATTCTCTAAAAATGCATAGTTTTTCATTTAAAAAATCTTCAAGAGAGTTAATATTCACTTTTTCATGAATAAATTCCAAAAGACTCTCTTTAACTTTGACAACTGTATTGATTTTACTAAAATCTGTGCTTTTCTTAAATTCACTGACTATATTTGCAATTGGTATTCCTTCAAAGTCAGCATTTCCATAATGGGAAAGTACAATTGGAGGATCATTTGATAAAGGTATGATTTTTTCAACACCTGTATATGTTCTGCTTTCTGAGGAAACCGCCGAATCTGCTGAAACTATTTGCTTATCCGCTGTGAAAATATTAATTATACAACTCATAATATCTCCTTTTTATTTCATTAAATATATTATGAACCCATCTATTAAAACACCTTTCAAAGTGCGAATTTGTGCTTTTGCACACTTCAGAAAGATTTAAATAGGTGTTTTTAAAATTGATTCAATTTGAGTTAATTTAATTATTTTTTAAATATATGATTGAATAAGCTAAAAAGCAAAGATTAGATTTATATAATTAAAAATTAAAAATTATAGTAGTGATTTAAAATGGCATTTGTTGGAACAACAATTATTTCTCATATTCTTCCAGTAGTTTGCGGATTTTTCGCATTTGTGTTAATTGTTTCTGGTTCTCTGGAAGAAAACAGACCTAAATTAGGATTAGGAATTGCATTGTTTATTATTGCATGCGCATTCCCATATTTGATTTTAAGCGTTCTAGTCTAGGAGTTTTACTTCTCCTGAGTGAAGACTAGTTCCAATCAACACTTTTTTTATTCCGAGTGATTCCAACTCACCTAAAGAATCCTTATTCAAACCGCCGGCAATTATTAACTTATCCTTTAGCTCTTCAAATTCTTCAAGAAGCTTTTTATTGTATCCCTTTTCAGTGCCAACACCAGTAATGTCTAAAAGAATGATTTCATTTGGATTTAATTTTTTCAACACTTCCTTAAACTCGGACAGGTTCAAATCCAGGTGTTTTGCAAGAAGTTCATCGTTTTTAACATCAACGCTTACAACAATCCTTTCTTTTGGATACATTTCAAAAATTAATTCCAATTCTTCTATGCTTTTTAGGGTTTCGGTTGGAACGATTACCTTGTAGGCGTAATCCAAGAAAAACGGAAATGATTCTGCATCCTTAAGACCAGGGTCAAGCATGACCGGTATTATTGAGTTTACCATGTTGATTTCATGGATGTTGTGGCCCTGGGATTCAATCAAGTCCAAATCGGCGATGTACATTTCATCTGCACCGTTGAGCTTTAGCCCCTGTGCGATTTCAACGGGATTTGAAGATGGGGCAAAAACAGTTCGAAGTGGTTGGTATGTGTCTCTCATGCCTGATTTGCCGCTGACGGCCTGGTGCTGTTTTAAATCTATTACTGGTATTTTTTTAATCATGTTTAATAATTGGTTAAAAGAAGTATTAAAATTTAAGGAGGAAGGGAAAGGTTGGTGATTGACTTTCCCCCTGAGAGTATATAATAATGATCAATTTTTTGATTAATAACAAATATGTTATGAACCTCTATTAATTAAATTAATCGGCATACTATATAAATGTTACTCTATTTTAGAAAAATTAAAGTAAACTTGAATAAATAATTTTTAAAAATAATACCAAAAGTTAAAAAATTGTTTAAAATATTAGAATAAATATTATAAAAAAATAATCAGAATTATAAAATTTATGAATTCAAGATTTTTAACTAAACCTAAAAACTCAAAAAATAATAAAATTGGCTTGATAAAGTTCAATTGAAAAAATTAAAGTGAGAAAATTATTCTCTGAAATTCTCGTCAATATAAGAATCGAATTTCAAATAAGCCTCATCGATGGCTTTAGCAATCTGGTCCTTGCTGATATCGGAAAGCTCATCAAAGCTGATACCTACATCAACGTCAACATCTAATTGCTCATCTTCATAAGATAAAACAATATCCAAATCCAAATCTTCAATTTCCTTTGAAGGCAAAGCCTTAGAAACTTCACGCTCTAAAATCTCACCGAAATCATCAGAAATTGTTGCCAGGTCATCCTGAGATAAAACTTTTAGCTTTGACATAAAAATCTAAAAAAAGAAAAAAAAGTATTAAGCCTATTGGCCCATACCGTTCATAGCAGCTTGGATAGTTGCTTGCATTTCTTCGAGTTTTTTCATGACTCTTTCTTCTTGGCGAGACATGGTTTGTTTTCTTAACTCGAGAGTTTCTAATTTGTCTTCAGTTTCAGCTAAAGCTTCTGCGTATTCCACTTTGATAAGTAAATTACCGGCTTGTTTGAATACTTCAGTTGAATCATCGGTTTTTTTAAGTTCATCTAAAGCTTTTTCAGTTTCTTGAATTTGAACTTCAACGTTTTGTACCTGCATGGTTACTGCTTGAGCTTGTTGTTGTAACTGTTGAAACTGATTTAATTGTTGTTGAATATTTTCAGGAATCTCCATAATATCACCTTTTATAATTATTAAATAAACATTAGTTTGTCAAATCATTGATTTCCAATGCCAGTTTAATCCATTTCATTGCAGAGTTAAGTGATGCTCTAAATGAAGTTGAATCCTCGGCATCGATATTTATTAAAATTTTAGAACCATCCAAATAAAGTGTCATAGATGATCTAAAGTCGGGAGCCGTATCAAATTCCAAAACTATAGAATCATATATTATTTTTGCCTGATTGCCATTTTCAAATTCCACTTCGATAGTGCTTTTAACGCCTAAAAGAGGAGTCTCATCAATCATTGGAAACCTCTATGATTTTTTTGACGTTAATCTGGAAATCTGTAGGTTCACCAAACTTGTTGATGAAGCTTATCTTAGCTATCATGTCATCGCGTCCAGCGATTATAATATAATTTTCACTTGCCTCATCGACCAAATCAACATCAAGAATATCCTTCAAGACATTGAGCCTGTCGACATGGGATACTATTTTCAATTGTGAAGGAGCAATATTAATCTTTCCGCTACCGTTGTTTACACTAATTAAAAGTGTAAGCAAGAGTTCTCCTTTGTTTGAATAAAATGAAATTCTGCTTGGATTACCTTTGATTTCATTAACAATTGCCAAGTTAAATTCCTCAATTTCCAGAGCCTTCAAGAGTAGCTCACGCATGTTCATCTTTCCCCTGTTGACGGAAGTTGAACCTGTTGCACGGGCTAAATTTTTACAGAACTTTCTAGTTTTTTGAGAAGGTTTTCTAGAAGTTGAAATTAACATTTAAATCAAAAATAGTATAAAAATTTGGTAAAAGCAGATAAATTATCTTGCTTTTATTATTCTAGTAGTTTCTGGAACATTTTTGAATAAAATCCTATATCTGCATTTAGGACATTTATTTTCCATGTAGCTTTTGTGGTCTACTTCTGCTCCACAACGTGGACACCTGTACAAGGCCTATTCCTCCACTTTAATGTCTCTGATACTACGTGCTGCAGATTTTGCCATTGGAGTTTCAGGAACGTATGCTCCTCCAGTGAATACTGCACCACATTTTCTGCATTTCCAAATTCCAGCAGCTTGTCTTTTTACGTAAGGTCTAGCGCATTTAGGACAAACATGATCTTTTTTCATGTTTTCTTCAATAATCTTTACAGATCTTTTTGCTTTTCTTCCGTATCTTGCACCGAACCTTCCTGTAATTCCCACTTTTTTAGTTCTTGCCATTATATCTTCTCCATTAATAATAATATTGTGTAATTGTAAATTCAAAATAATTTACATCGATTATCTAAAATAATCATAAAATAATCTAATATGATAATATTGTACTACCTTATATTTAAAGGTTTGGTAAAAATAAGTAATTTTAAGAAAAAACACCTAATAACATAAAATATAAAATTTTTGATGAGAAATCGCTTCCCCCTATAAATCAAATATTTTATTGAACTTCTCATCAAAGATTAATATTAAATTAAATCCAACTACTCCAAAGTTGGATAATTAGGACTTTCGTTGGTAATCAGCAAGTCATGAGGGTGGGATTCTTTGATTCCACTGCTTGTAATTCTAACGAAGTTTGCTTTTTCTTTCATTGCTTCAATATCTTTAGCACCACAGTATCCCATGGATGATTTTAAACCACCAACTAACTGGAATAAAATCTCAGCGATAGTACCTCTGTATGGTACAGCACCTTCAATTCCTTCAGGAACGTATTTAGTATGGTTCATTTTACTTTTTTGACCTTGGAAGTATCTGTCTGCTCCACCATCGTATTCACTGGTCATTGCTCCCATGGAACCCATTCCACGGTATTTTTTGTATTGTTTACCGTTCATGACAACAATGTCACCAGGAGCTTCAAGAGAAGCTGCAAGTAAGTTACCAAGCATTACTGCATCTGCACCTGCACC
>JAFUCN010000088.1 GCA_017459665.1 Methanobrevibacter sp.
TAAGACCAAATTAGGTCCTGAGAAAAGTGAAGTTTCACCGGAACTGGATAAATTTATTAAAAGATACGTTAAAGAATCTTTAAAAAACAAGTATTAAATAGTAGAACCTTAAACCATCGCCTAAAATGATTATAGATTCACAAAAATGAAAATAATCAGTTTAGAAATAAGAAAAATGATATTGTCTCAATTGAAGACACTCTCATTTACCCATTATTGAAAAGCAGCCAGCTTAAAAAGCCAGTTGTTAAAAAAACACAAAGGCACATCCTGATTACTCAAGAAAAGATAAAACAGGACACTTCATACATTGAAGCTGAAGCTCCTAAAACCTGGAAATACCTAAATGACAATAAAGAGTACTTTGATAAAAGAAAAAGTTCAATATATAATAATACACCTGAATTTAGTATTTTTGGAATCGGCGATTATTCATTTAAAAAATATAAGGTGGCCATTTCAGGATTTTATAAAACTCCAATGTTTTCATTGGTATACTCTGATAAAACAATGATGCTTGATGATACCTGTTATTTCCTGTCATTTGACGATTACGATACTGCATACATTACCATGTTAATTTTAAATAGCGATTTGGTTAAGAAATTCCTTAAAAATATTGCTTTTATTGATTCTAAAAGACCATATTCTAAAAAAGTGTTAAAACGGATTGACATCAGCAAATGTTTAAAGCTATTATCATTTAAAGATTTAAAAGAAAGTGAAAATGATTTAGACTTAGATGAATACGTTACCCCTGAAAAACTTGACGAATATAAAAAATTCATTGATTCAATGGAAAACAAGCCAAATTAGAATCATGAATTTAAATTATCTTTTTAGTAAATCATTATTAACTATTAAAAACTAATATATAACTAATTTATTAAGACTTAGCGATGCTAACATATTTTCTAATAAAATAAAGTCTATGTGATAGAATGGGGTTTAAATCTAAATTAAACAATTTTAAGGAATGTGCATTCAATTCCATGATTTATAATGAATATTATAATAAGAAAATTGATGAGAATTTAGTTTACTTGGAATCACGTGACGGTTTTGATTTTACAGGCAATATACTGCGCATTGCAGAGGAATTATCAAGCGGAAAATATGGTAATTTCAAAATCCACATACATGTTAAACCTAATGTAGTGGATAAAATCAAATCCCTTCAAAAAAATTACAATTTAAAAATTGATAAGATTATCACAAAAGAAGCGATTGCAACTAAAACTCTGGAAAAGGCAAAATATATTTTTACAGATTCAGGAATCCGACCAAAATACGTTAAAAAAGAAGGTCAGATATTTGTCACAACATGGCATGGAACCCCTCTTAAGGTAATGGGAAAGTATAATACTCCTGAAGAGCATCGTTTAGGCAATGTCCAGCATCCTTTGCTTTCATCCGATTATCTGATTTATCCCAATGACTATATGATGGAAAAAATGCTGGATTCCTATATGATTGAAAAGATTTATCCCGGCAAAATACTGCTTGAAGGTTATCCTAGAAATTGCGTATTTTTCAGCGAATCTGAATTAAAAAAAGATTTGAACTTGGACAATTATGAGATTTTTGCCTATCTTCCAACTTTTCGAGGTCTTTTTGTTGATAGGGATGATGAAATCCAGAAAAATGATGTTGAAAATTATTTAAAAAAAATAGATTTAAAACTTAAAGACAATCAGATATTACTGGCCAAGTTACATGTTTTAAATGAATCAGAAATAGATTTCAATAATTTTAAACATGTAAAAGCATTTCCGAAAGATTATGAAACTTACGATATTTTAAATATGGCCGACGTATTAATAACAGATTATTCAAGCGTATTTTTTGATTATGCCAATACCCGTCGCAAAATCATCTTATTTAATTATGATGAGAAAGATTACTGCTCATATAGAGGATTTTATTTTGATTTGGACGAATTGCCATTTCCAAAAGTGCAGACTGTTGATGATTTAATCATGGAAATGAATACTCCTAAAAACTATGAGGATTCTGAATTCATTGAGAAATTCTGTACATATGACAACCCTGATGCAATAGAAAATATTTGCAGACATGTCTTTTTAAATGAAAAGAAATGCATGGAGAGAGAAATTAAAAACAGCAATCCCAATATTTTAATTTTTGCTGGAGCATTATATAAATTCGGAATTGCCTCATCCTTATTTAACCTACTCAATAACCTTGATAAAAGCAGATATAATTTTTTCATCACGTTTAAACAGTGGGAAGAAAACATTGCAGAAAACCATGAGGAAATATTTGAAATGATACCTGATGGCGTTGAAGTTTTACCTATCCGTTTTAACCTAACTCCCACCATAAAAGAAAAAATGGATTATAACAAATATTATCTGGCCAGTGAAGAGATGGACTGTCCCGAATCATTGCATAAACTGTTTAAAAGATCATTTGCCAAACAGTTCGGCAGCGTTAAATGGGACATGATTATTGATTTTGACGGATACAATCATGATGAAACATTGATGTTCACTTCATCTGACTTTAAAAGCAGTGTTTGGGTTCACAATGACATGGTTCAGGAGATTGAAACTAAAAAAAATCAAAATAGGAATATTCTAAAAGAAGCATATTCCAATGCAGATAATGTTTGTGTAGTTTCACCAAGTTTAATTAAACCGACAAAATCTATTAGCGGGCGTGAAGACAACATCAGAGTTGTTCATAACTTAAATGACTATAAATCAATATTAAGTAGATCAAAGGAAGATTTAGTAATCAATTCAAATACAAAAGTTTACAATAATGACATTTACTCTGTTTTAAACAAGGATTCATTTAAATTTATAACTATTGGAAGATTTTCACCTGAAAAGGGACATATCAGGTTAATCAATGCATTCAATAGCTTTTGTAAAGATTATCCTGATGCACAATTGATAATCATTGGAGGTTACGGAGTTTTATATGAGGAAACCTGTGCATTGGTTGATTCCATCGAATATGGCGAGAATGTTACTTTAATAAATAACATTTCCAATCCCATGCCTATTTTAAAGGAATGTGATTTATTCATATTATCATCATATCATGAAGGATGGCCAATGGTTTTAATGGAAGCCGATACATTAAACGTTCCGATTATCTCCACAGATATCGAATCGACTAGAGCTATGAAAGATTATGCTGGAACAATAGTTGAAAATTCACAAGAAGGGATTTTACAGGGAATGTATGATTTTGCTTTAGGTAAAATCAAGCCGAACAATTCAGATTTCAAAGAATATAACGAAAAAGCTTTAGATGAATTTAATAAAATAATTAAAATGTGAAATCATGTCTTTAAAGGGAAAAATCAAGAAATACAGACAATGCTTGGATAATGATTTAATTTACCATGACTATTATCATAAAGAGATAGATGATAATCTAGTTTATGTAGAATCCATAGACGGAACTGATTTTGCAGGAAACATTCTCCGTATCGTCGAAGAATTATCTAGTGGAGACTATGGCAATTTTAAAATTTTCGTTTATGCGCAAAAAAACGTTCATCCTAAAATTAAAGAACTGCAAAAGAACTATAATCTAAAAATAGATGTACTATCATCCGATGAACTTAAAGCAACCAAAACATCTGAAAGAGCAAAATACATCATAACAGATTCGGCAATGAGGCCAAAATTTGTAAAGCGTCCCGAACAAGTGCTTTTAAATACATGGCACGGCACTCCATTAAAAACAATGGGTATTGACAATCAAGCAGAAGAACATAAATGCGGAGATATCCAGCAGGTTTTCTTTGCCAGCGACTATTTGTTATGTCAAAACCAATTCGCAAAAGATAAAGTGCTTAATGCTTATATGCTTGAAAAAATTTATCCTGGAACCGTTTTACTTGGAGGAAATCCTAGAAATTCAGCATTATTTGGTGAAAATGAAAACCTGAAAGACAAATTGGGATATGGCAATAAAACTGTATTTGCCTATGTATCCTCATTTAAGGATGAATTAACTGAAAAAGATAGCCTCTGCAGATATTTAAACGAAATTGATGAAAGATTAAATGACAATCAAATTTTATTAGTAAAATCACCGTTTAAATTTGATTTTTCAAATTTTAAACATGTGCAAAACTTTCCTATCGGATATGAAACCTATGATGTTTTAAACATCACTTCATGCCTTGTTAGTGATTATTCAAATATCATATTTGATTATGCAAATACAAGAAAGAAAATAATCCTTTTTATTTTTGCTGAAGAAAATTATGATACTTATTTGCCAATGAATGATTTGCCGTTTTCAAAAGTTCAAAGCGTTGATGAATTAATTATTGAATTGAATGATGACAAAAATTATGATGAAACTGAGTTTTTAAAAGAATACTGCCCTTACGACAATGAGAATAACGTTAAAAATCTATGCAAACACGTTTTTAAGGGTGAAAAAAACTTAATTGAAGAAAAAATTGTCAATGACAAAAAGAACATTCTGATTTTTGCTGGAGGACTGAAAAAAAATGGAATGACTTCATCATTAGCGAATATCCTATATAATGTTGATAAGGAAAAATATAACTTTTTTGTATGTTACTCTTCATGGTCCCCGGATCTTCAAAAAAATCACGTTGAATCATTTAAGCTAATGCCGGAAGGTATCGAGTATTGTCCTTTGCGAATGAGCCTTAATTTAACTGTAAGAGAACAAAGGGAATTTGTTAAATTTTTAAAGGATCCCAACAAAAAATTATCTGAAATTGTCATTAAAATGCTTGAAAGAGAGTTGCACAGAGCATTTAACGGATTTCCTTTTGATTCAATAATCCACTTTAACGGATACGGCATTGAAGAAACAATGCTCTTTAGTGTCAGTGATGCGAAAAAAAGCATATGGGTTCACAACGATATGGTGCAGGAAATCAACAGCAAAGCCAATCAGAATTTATCTACCCTAAAATATGTCTATAACAAATATGACAATGTTGTTGTAGTATCTCCGGATTTAATAGAACCAACAAGTAAAATCAGCGGCAGAAAGGACAACATCAAAGTTATTCACAACGTTAATGATGTAAAAGAGATAGAACAAAAAGGATTGAAAGATATAAAAATAAACGAGAGCTGCGTTGTTACCACCCAAAATGCCGCTGGAATTAAAGGCGTTTTAAACAGTTCAGGAAAGAAATTCATTACAATCGGAAGATTTTCTCCTGAAAAAGGTCATAAACGATTAATCAAAGCATTCAATAAATACTGTGAAGATTATCCAGACACCCAATTAATAATAATTGGCGGTTACGGCCCATCATATGATGAAACCATAGCTTTTGGCCAGCAATCAAAATTCGCCAAAAATATCACAATAATTAAATCAATTTTAAATCCTATGCCAATCTTAAAACAATCAGATTTATTTGTCGTGTCTTCATTTTATGAAGGATGGCCAATGGTCATTATGGAAGCAGATGCATTTGACATACCCATAATTGCAACTGACATAACCGGAACCCAATGGATGAAGGAATATGAAGGATACATTGTTGAAAATAGTGAGCAAGGAATTTTAAAAGGAATGTATGATTTTGCAGAGGGCAAAGTCAATGCTTTAGGAATTGATTATAAAAAATACAATGAAAATGCCGTTGATGAATTTTTGAAAATTATATGAACTTTGAGTAGGGAAATAATGAGCTTTATAAGTATTATAATTCCGTTTAAGAAAGGAAAAAGATATTTAATAGACTGTTTGGATAGTTTAACTGAGCAAAACCTTCAAGATGAAGAAATAATTCTCATCATTAACGGAAATAATGAAGAGGGCATTGAAAATCTAATCCATACTTATAGTCAAAGATTAAATATCAAATTGTTAACATTCGAAAAAGAAATAGGTGTTGGTAAAGCCAGAAATGAAGGATTGAAAATAGCTAATGGTAAATACATCTATCTCATGGACAGTGATGATTATTTATACACAGATGCTTTGTTAAATCTTATTTCAGCTGCCAAAAAAACAGATGCCGATTTCATTAACGGTGAGCGAATCAATACCTATTTTATCAAAGACAGATTTGACGAGCAACTTATTGATGCAACACCATTAAAGCAGTCAAAACTGAGCGATGAAGAGTTCTCATTAAAGTTACTGGTTGGAAGACAGACAAACAGCATGGAAGTGTTGTCTGTTCTTCATGCATTGATTAAAAGAGATATGATTGGAGATACATTATTTAATGAAAATAACAGATATTTCAGCGATTATGAATTTATTATTGATATTTTTGATAATGTACACTCATTTTATGGCGTTGAAGATTCACTTTATGCAAAAAGAAACAGCGATGATCCTATAAAATTAACATCCCTAAACCAAGAAGAAAAGGGCGATGAGTTCCTATTATATTGCAAGGAATATGAAAATGTTTTAAAAAGAATTTCCCTAAAAAAAGAAGAAAAATACCTCCTGCTTAAAGAAGAGATGCTTGATAAATTTTACAGAGAGTATTATCAGAATTTTGCAGTTAATTTTGCAAGAAACCCTAATGATAAATGGAGAACAGATTATTTTGATGCATTGTATGAAATATTGAATGATTTTAATGAAAATAAATTACCTGTAAGACAAAAAATTGAAATGAAAGCTTTTAAAGACAAGAATAAGAAAAAACTCAAATCAATTATACAGATACGATTCATACTTCGCAGAATTAAGGAAATGCTAACTAGCTATGAATTATTCAAGCAACTCATCTACTTAAATATATTTAATAAACAGAAGATTAATGAAAAACAGATTCTCATCGAAAGTTTTAGAGGAGATTTTTACTCAGACAGCCCGAAATATCTTTACCAATATCTATATGAACATTATCCTGACAAATACGAATTCGTTTGGGTAATGAATAATCCAAACATTAAAATTCCTGGAAATCCCAAAACTGTTAAAAAATATTCTTTAAGTCATTTCAAACAAGCCTCAAAATCCAAATATTGGTTAACAAACACCAGACAACCTGCATTATTGAGTAAAAGAAATAATCAAATACTAATATCAACCTGGCACGGAACTCCCCTTAAAAAATTAGGTTTCGATATGGGAAATCTTTATCTGGATGATCCAAAATCAAAATTCCATTATAAAAAAGATTCCTCCGAATGGAATTATCTAATTTCACCAAACAGATTCACTACAGATAAATTAAGAAGTTCGTTCGCCTATGAAGGGGAAGTTTTAGAATACGGATACCCAAGAAATGATATCCTCTATAACCATGACAACACAATTATAGAAAAGATTAAAGATAAGCTGAATCTTCCAAAAGATAAAAAGATCATCCTTTATGCTCCAACCTGGAGAGATGATGAATCCTACGATATCGGCAAAGTAAAATTTAATTTAAAATTAGATTTGGATAGCCTAAAAGAATCAATATCTGATGAATACATCATTTTAATAAGAACCCATTATTTTATTTCAAATAATCTTGATTTGACAACTTTTAAAGGTTTTGCATATGATGTTAGCAAATATGATGACATTTCCGAGTTATATTTAATCAGCGATATCTTAATAACAGACTATTCCAGTGTTTTCTTTGATTATGCAAATCTCAAAAGACCAATATTGTTTTACACATATGATTTGGACAAATATTCCAATATGTTAAGAGGATTTTACTTGGATATTTATACTGACGTTCCAGGACCGTTACTGTTTACCACACAAGAGGTTATTGATGCCATTAAAAATATTGATGCAATTAGTGAACAATATCACAAAAAATATGAAGAATTTTATAATACTTTTTGTTATATCGATGATGGCAATGCATCAAAAAGAATTGTTGAAAAGATTTGGGAAAACAGGTAAATTCTTCTGTCTAATTGAAAAATAGCTTATTTTGAAAAGAATTATATACATTATCAGAGAAAATAATAATTATTCATTAATTGAGATTGGGAGATTTTATGAAACTAAAAAAAATTTTTATATCACTATTATTATTTATCGTGTGCATTGGATGCATTAGTGCAATCAGTGCAGAAGACATAGATAATAATATGCCTAATATAGACCCGGATACGAATATCGATTCGGGAAATGGTACTGGAGACAATATTAATCCAGATACGAATACAGACATGGGAAATAATAATGAAAATAATGCTGATCCAACTACTGGTCCGGATATAGCAAATGATACCGGAAATGATGCCAGCAGTGATAGCACTCAAGAAAATCCTGCAGAAACTGGTGGAGAACAATCTGGCGGCGATGATGCTGGCGATGCTACAAGGCTTTCACCTTATGAACAATTCTGCAATGATTTAAATCAAAACGATGGAACAATCTATTTGACTGGAAATATCAAGATTTCCTCACCATTCATCATAAAACAAAAAACTACAATTGACGGTAACGGTTTTTCAATCGATGCACAGCATAAAACATTTATTTTTAAAACCTATACCACAGTAACTCTCAAAAATATCATTTTGAAAAATGGAAAATCCGATAAAGGAGGAGCTATTTGGGCAGTGAAAGGTGGTTTGAATGTTGATAACTGTCAATTTATCAGTAACAAAGCTACCGAATCAGGTGGAGCTATTTTTTCAAAAGGTGATGTGACAATTAAAAACTCAAAATTCACCAGCAATACTGCTAACGAAGCAGCTGGAGCTGTTGCAATAACCTATGGTCATTTAACTGTTAAAGATTCAACCTTTGAAAAAAATTCAATAGAAACCACCAAATCCTCAGGTTATGGTGGAGCAATATGGATGCTTAAATCAAGTTCAAAGATTACAGGAACCACATTTAAATCAAATAAATGTTTATCAAAATCATTGAAAAGCCATAGCAAAGCTACCAAGTATAAATTTAATGGTGGAGCAGTTTCATATGGTTATGGAACCAGCCATTCCTTGATTGACTGTACCTTCAGCGGAAATAAAGCAAGTAACCACGGAGGCAGTATCTTTGTATATAAATCAAATTCCCTAAAAATTGATAACTGTAAATTTGATAAAAACAGAGCAGGTTATGAAGATGGTGGAGCTATCTCCTTTTCTGGTAAAAAGATGACTGTTACAAACTCCAAATTCACCAACAATTTAGCTTATGAAGATGGTGGTGCAATTGACAGTTACAGTTTAACCGGTAAAAAAATATACATAACTATCAAAAAAAGCACATTTGAATCCAACACCGCTTATAAATGTGCTGGTGCAATTTGGATGGGTGTTAAAACTGGTTACACCATAGAAAATTCAAAATTCATCAAAAATAAAGCAACAAATGCTGGAGCCATAGAAGCTGAAGCAGGTACAGCGAAAATAACAAAATGTACCTTTAAATCCAACAAAGCTGCAAAAGTAACTTCCTGGGTTGTGAAAACCAAATCTGGTGCTCGTTTATCCCACAGTGGAGGAGCAATTGTAGTTAAAAACAAATGTACAATTACAAAATCTACATTCCAAGGTAACAAAGCCACATATGGTAATTCAGTGAAAGTAGAAGGCGGAAAATTAACATCCAAAGGAAACAAAGGTATCAAATAGTGGAAAATTTATTTTTTCCATTTTTTCTTTTTTTATATAATAACATTTGACTATTTTAAATAACATACTAATTAATAATAAAAAGCACTAATATAATATTAGAAAATTAAATGCAGGTGTGTTAATGACATTGAAAGTTAGTGTTGTTGGTGCTGGTGCCTTAGGTACTGCAATTTCCCAACGCATAAGTGAAAATGTAAGTCAAATATTATTGCATGTCCGAAAACAAGAGATATGTGATGACATTAATGAAAACGGATACAATTCACAATACTATCCGAATCAAAAATTAAACGAAAATATTAAAGCTACAACTGACATTAATGATTTAAGCAATTCAGACATTATATTTTTAGCAATTCCCTCTTCTGCATTTAGAACTACATTAAATGACTTGAAAAAAGTTGCTAAAAAAGATGTTATTATAGTTACCACAGCTAAAGGAATTGAATACCCTTCACTAAAAACTATGGGAGATTTAATATCCGAGTACTTTGATGATCAATATGTGGCATTGTCAGGGCCTAATTTTGCATCAGAGATTATGTTAAATCAGCCTACCATCACAAATATCTCATCAAGAAATCCTGAAAACTCCAAAAAAGTAAAAGAAGTTTTGGCTACAAACCAATTTAAAGTTAAAATCATTGATGATATAAAAGGAATAGAACTTTGCGGAGTTTTAAAGAATATCAATGCAATTGCAAATGGAATTTGTGAAGGAATGAACATAAACGAAAATGCCAGATACAGTATTTTAACAAAAGGATTCATTGACACCATAAAAATAATTGAATCTTTTGGAGGCAAATCCGATACTGCACATGAATACTGCGGATTTGGGGATTTGATTTTAACTTCAACTTCAAATGAAAGTAGAAACCACACTTTAGGAATTCTATATGGTCAAAGATTAATTATTGATGAAGCTGCAAGCGGTATTGTATTTGAAGGAAAAAATTCAATTAAAGCGGTTAAAGACATCTGCAGCGAACATGATATCAACAGTGATATCGTTAATTTTGTTTATAATGTAATTATTGAAAAAATACCTCCTACAAATGCATTTAAAATATTGTGGGAGACAATTGAATAAGGTGAAATTATGATTGGCGTAATCTTATCAGCAGGAATGGGCACTAGATTAATGCCCTTAACAAAAGACATTCCAAAACCTCTTCTTGAAGTAAATGGAATGACCTTGCTTGAGAGAATGATTAAAAATTGTATGAATGAAAATATCTCAGAATATATTGTTATAGCAGGATATAACAAAGATAAAGTGTTTAAAATGGCTGCAAAATTAGAAGAAAAACTTGACATAAACATCAATGTTATTGAAAATGAGAAATATGATGTGACTAACACTTCTGTTTCCACTTATTTAGCCAGCAAATTCATTGAAGAAAATCAGTTAGATGATTTTATCTTAATTAACGGCGACAATGTTGTAGATCCAAAAATCATTACCAGAATAGCTGAGAGAAAAAATACCAGCATGATTGTTGACAACGATAAAACCCTTAATGAAGAATCATTTAAATTAATCATTGAAAATGAAACATTCAATGATGATAAAACTATTGCCAATGGAATTATTAAAGAAATTGGTAAAGAAATTGATATTCCAAGTTCAACTGGAGAATTTATTGGTGTTTCAAAAGTTTCAAAAGAAGATGTTTCCGCATTCAATAAAATCTTAGAAGATTTAATGGAAGAAGATAAACAAAATTACTATGATTTTGCTTATAAAACATTAAGTAAAGAAAGCACCATCGATTTTGTCCTCACCAACGGTTTGAAATGGACTGAAATCGATGACCATAATGATTGGAACCAAGCCCAAAAACTGATTGATGAATTTGAAAATTAGTTCATCAAATTATTATTTTTTTAAATTTTCTATTCAACACCACAAAACCCTATTTTTAACATATATTTATAAATCTATATCTATAAATATAATATTAATATAAAAAATTATCCTTATGGAGGAATTATTATTAGTGACGATGTCGATATGATGTGTGGACTTGAAATCCACGTACAATTAGAAACTGATTCAAAATTATTCTGTGATTGTCCTACAAATTATCAGGACGCACCTGCCAATACAAACATTTGTCCAGTTTGTTTAAATCAACCAGGTGCAAAACCACACCCTACTAATGAAAAAGCATTAGAAAATGCAATTATGATTGCTTTAATGCTCAATTGTGAAATTGATAAAGATGTAATTTATTTTATGAGAAAACATTACGATTATCCTGATTTGCCATCCGGTTACCAAAGAACTTCAGTGCCTATCGGAATTAAAGGTGAATTGAACGGCATTAGAATTAGAGAAATTCACGCTGAAGAAGACCCTGGCCAATACAAACCTGACAGAGGTACCGTAAACTTCAACCGTTCAGGAATCCCATTAGTTGAAATTGTAACAGAACCTGATATCAAATCACCAACAGAAGCAAGAAACTTCTTAAAAGAATTAATTCGTGTTTTACAATACAGTGGAGCTGCTCGTGGAGAAGGTACAATGAGAGCAGACGTTAACATTTCCATCAATGGAGGAAACAGAGTTGAAATGAAAAACGTTAACTCCATTAAAGGAGCATATAAAGCATTGAATTACGAACTCATAAGACAAAAAAACATGTTAAGAAGAGGAGTGGAAGTAAAACAAGAAACCAGAGCTTATGTTGAAGCCACCCAAAGAACTGTTGCAATGAGATTAAAAGAAGATGCTGACGATTATAGATTTATTACAGATCCTGATTTGCCTCCAATGAAAATTTCAGACGAAACAATTGAAAGAATATTAAAAACAATGCCGGAAGCTCCACATAATAAAGTTAAAAGATTCATTGAAGAATATGGCATTGATGAGGAGTCAGCAAAAGTTTTAACATCCGAACTTGATTTGGCTATCGCATATGAGGAAATTGTAAAAGAAATTGAACCTAAATTCGCAGCCAAATGGATGAGAGATGAACTCAAAAGAGTTTTATCTTACAACAAATTAGATTTCTCAGACAGCGGCATTTCAGCTAAAGACTTAATTGAATTTTTAGGCATGTTACAAGCAAAAGAAATCACAACAAAAGCAGGACAAAGAATCATCGAACAAATGCCTAATAATGACAAATCTCCGAAAGAAATTGCAGAAGAAATGGGATTACTTGGTGTTGTTAAAGAAGATGAAGTTTTAGCAGCTGTAAAACAGGCAATCGAAGAAAATCCAAAAGCTGTTGAAGACTACTTATCAGGTCAAAAAGCTTCAATTAACTTCTTAGTCGGACAAGTAATGAGACTAACACGTGGAAAAGCAGATCCTGGTGAAACAGTTAAATTATTAAGAGAAAATATCGAATAATGGAGATAACCTCATGGCTTCAAAAAAATCATATGTCAAAGATTACATGACAGAAAATGTTATTTCTGTTTCCCCTGAGACAAAAACGGATGAAATAATTAATTTAATGAAGGAAAGTCACCACAACAGTTATCCTGTTGTAAAAAATAACAAGTTAGTCGGAATGGTAACTGCATTTGATATCGTTGCTAAAGAACACGCAGAAACAGTTGAAGGAATCATGACAAGTGAGTTGGTAGTTGCTAATCCGGACTTATCCATTAATGACGCATCCAGAGTAATGTTTAGGCGCGGAATCTCAAGAATGCCTGTAGTGGATGAAGATTATAAATTGGTTGGAATTATAACCAATACAGATATGGTTCGCTCCCACATTGAAAGGTCAACACCAAACAAAGTAGAATACTTCAAAAATACTTTAGAACAGTTATACGGAATCAAAACCGTTCTCAAACACATGCGTGTTGAAACTGATAAGTTAAGACCTACACAGGACAGAGTTTATGCTGATGAACTTGAAGGAAGAACTTATGAATTAGAAATGGGATTAGCAGAACCTGCAATTGTTGTAAAAAGTGGAGACAGATGGATTTTGGTTGATGGACATCACAGAGCAGTAGCATCATCCCAAAAAGGTTATAAGACTGTAGATTCTTATGTAATCGATTTATGTCAAGACATTAAATTGGGTATGGAAAAAACTGCTGATAAAGCTGGAATTAAATGTTTTGACGATATTGAAATTATTGATGACGACAAACATCCATTAATAGCTCTTACAGAAAGTATTCAAGATCAAGCATCAAAAGGGGATGACGAATGAGCGACGAAATCATAAGGGAAGTTTATAATGTTTTGAAATCCCGTCGTGACAATCCTATTGATTCTTATACTTCAAATATAATGAAAGACAGCGATAAAAAAGCAGAAGATAAAATCCTTGAAAAAATCGCTGAAGAAGCAGGAGAAGTACTAATCGCATCTAAAAATGATGAAAACTTAGTTTATGAATCTGTTGATTTAATCTTCCACACATTGTTGTTATTAGTCTACAAAGGCGTGGAACTTGATGAAATTTTTGATGAATTTGAAAGAAGGAGAAAATAACTATAATATTTATTAATTGTTTTCAATAAAAATTAAACCAATTCAAGGATTGATTTAAAAATGTTTGATACGATAGAAGAAAAGAAATTTTTATTAAAACAACTTGTTAAAAAGAATTTAACATCCAAATATAAAGATTCCTCACTTGGTATCTTGTGGAGTTTCTTTAATCCTCTTTTAACAATGATAGTTTTCACAGTAATCTTTTCCATGTTATTTGGAAGAAACATTGAAAATTATCCAGTTTACTTCTTATCTGGAAGATTATTATATGATTTCTTTAGTTCTGGTTCAAAAGGAGCTATGAATTCTATAAAACGTAATTCTGGAATCTTAAAAAAGATTTATGTTCCGAAATACATGTTTGCAATCAGTGCAGTGTGTTATGAATTTGTTAACTTCTTAATCTCATTCGTGATTTTGTTTGGAGTTATGATAGTTACTGGAGCACCATTCCACTGGACATTAATTCTATCCATTATTCCAATGGGACTGTTATTCATATTAGTATTTGGACTTGGTTTAATCTTAGCAATATGCAACACATACTTTTCAGATATTGGATACTTATACAACATATTTACCCTTGTGTTAATGTATGCATCTGCATTGTTTTATCCAATGGAAATTGTACCTGCAAGAATACAAATGATATTCACATTAAATCCAGTTTACACTGCAATTTACTCATTCAGAGAATGCGTATATGGTGTGCTACCAGATCCGTTCTCCATACTTTATTTAGGAGTTTTCGCTTTCATGGTACTGATTATCGGAATCATACTGTTTGATATTTATGAAAAGAAATTGTCATTAGAATTATAGTTGGGTTTTATTATGAGTTTATTAAAACAAAAAGATGAATCTCTCATTAAAAATAATAAGATGATAGATGAAAATGGGAGAGAAATAGCTATTAGTGTAGAAAACTTAGTTATGGAATTTAAGGTTTCAAAAGATAGAATCGATACACTAAAAGAATATGTTATCAGAACAATTAAACGAAATAAAACTGCATCCAAAACCGTGAGAATTCTAGACGATTTAACATTTAAAGTTTATAAAGGAGAAAGAGTAGGAGTACTTGGATTCAACGGTGCAGGTAAAAGTACTCTTTTAAAAATCATTTCAGGAATTTACGAACCAACTGATGGTGACGTGAAAATAAACGGTAAAATTGCTCCATTACTAGCATTATCTGCCGGTTTTGATAAAAACTATACTGGAAGAAATAATATTTACCTTAACGGAGCTTTTTTAAGTATGACTGAAGATTACATCAATGAACACTTCGATGAAATTGTGGAGTTTTCAGAACTTGGAGAGTTCATTAATTACCCTGTTAAGAATTATTCTTCAGGTATGAATTCAAAATTAGGTTTTTCAATAGCAACACTCATCAAACCGGACATTCTAATCATTGATGAGATCTTATCTGTTGGAGATATTAAATTTAGGAAAAAAAGTAGTGAAAAGATTCAATCCATGATGCAGGAGGGAGTTACAGTACTGCTTGTTTCTCACTCAATAGCTCAAATCAGAAAGATTTGTGACAGATGCATATGGATTGAAAATGGTAAATTAGTGATGGAAGGCCCAACAGAAGAAGTTTGTGACGCTTATGTTGAAAACGCCGAAAGCGGTAAAAAGAAGAAAAAAGGCAAGAAAAAATAATTAATGTAGGTTAAAACATGGACAAAAGATGGATATTAATTATCATTATATTACTTGTAGGAATTAGTGCTTTATACTTTTCTGCTATCGAATCTAATGGAGTAGGAAATGCAGTTACCACAATTCAGAATGTTGTAGTGACCGTTCCTGCAGATGATATGATTGGAAGAACAACCGATACCAGTTTAGAATTAGTAGGTAGAGAAAATAACGAAACTATGAACATTACATTAATTCGTGAAAAAGATGTTGCCTTTGATTTAATGCAAAGTGATTTGAAAAACATTAAAAAATCCAATGCTTTAAATGTTGAAAATGATACACAAGACTTCAATGGAAACATTGGATACGTTATAAAATATCAGGAGATAAAAGAAGACACTACATTAAATCACACCGTGGCGTATGTAAATAAACTGAATAAGGCATTCATTATTGATAGTTACGGATATGATGATGCAGACAAACAAGTTAAGGATTTGACGTATATCATCGATACCCTAAAACTTGACTTTAAAGTAAGTGACTACTGATATGGAGTTCAATTGAGTATTAACTCCATATTATGCATTCCTCTTTCAAAACTTCCAATTTTAACTCTTTTTTTATTAAATTCTTTAAAACCGATTCTTTCATAAAGCCTGCGGGCACCAACATTTCTAAAATCAGCATCTAAAGTGACCCTTTTAAGGTTTTTGGATTTGGCATACTCAATTACATCACCTATGACTTTTCTGCCCACGCCCTGACCTCTTAAGGAATCATCAATAGCAATTTCTGCAAGGTACAAATCGCCTTTTTTAACATCGCACAATACAAAATAGTCAAGAATATCGACAATAATCAATCTTAAAGATTTAATTCTTATATCAAGAGGCTTATCTGATATATATGCCATTAAAACTCCGATAACTTCATCATTGTCATTTAATATAACTTTAAAAGTGCCTGTTGGTTCATGTTTTTTTAAATCATTGGCAATTGTTGAAATAGCCTTTTCACTATCCCTAAAAAGCATGTCAAATGTTCTAAAGTCAACATCATAAACAAGTTTAGCAACTTTTCTAATATCATGAATCTTAGGATCGAAATTTACATAATTCAAATTAATCACTTTTTACAATAGTTAATGCAAATACGCCTGCACCAAATCCATTATCAATATTTACAACAGCAATGCCGGGAGCGCATGACTGGAGCATGGCATCTAAAGCCACTCTTCCACCTTCCCCAACACCATAACCAACAGATGTTGGAACTCCAATAACTGGCACATCTACAAGACCTGCAACAACTGAAGGAAGTGCACCTTCCATACCTGCACAAACAATGAATGCACGTACTCCTTCTTTAACCATGTAAGCTATTTGTGGGAATAATCTGTGGATTCCGGCAACTCCAATGTCATAGGATGTAATTGCTTCACATCCTCCTTCTTCGACAATGACACGGGCTTCTTCGGCAATATTTATATCAGATGTTCCAGCTGTAATTATACCTATTTTGGCCATCGGTTCTTTTTTTGTGATTTCTTTTCTGATAATCAGGATTTGAGCTCTATTGTTATACTCCAATATTAATGAATTTTCACCTAAGTCATTAATTATCTTTTCATAACGTTCTTTGGATAATTTTGTGATAATCAAATCATCATCACTTGTCTTAATATAATTTTTGATGATTGAAAGTAAGTCTTCATAATCCTTACTGGGTGCAAAAACAGCTTCTGGAAAACCAGTCCTATCATTTCTTTTTATGTCAAACTTTGCAATATCATCAACTTCCAAAATAGACTCGGATTTCAGCAATTGTTCTGCTTCATCGACATCAAGTTCTCCATTAACTAATTTTTCTAGAACATCTTTCATAATATATTATTGAAGATAAAATTATATAAAATTTAACTTACAATATTATAATTTAATGAAAGCTTTAAAGATTTTAACACAAGGAATTGTCCAAGGGGTAGGATTTAGACCATATGTATATAGACTTGCCAAGGATTTGAATCTGAATGGTAGTGTCAGAAACCTTGGAAATGTAGTTGAAATCATAATCGAAGGAGAAAATACACAAGAGTTCGTTGAAAGGTTACCTAACGAGCTACCCCCCATAGCCAAGATTAATTCTATGGATGTTAATGAAATAGCCATGACCAATTATACTGATTTTGAAATTATAGAAAGTGCAGACACCTATTCCGGAGTTAGCGTGATTCCACCAGACATTGCAATTTGTGACAAATGTCTTGAAGAAATCAGAAATCCACAGGACAGACGTTATAAATATGCTTTTAACGCATGTACCGACTGCGGACCAAGATTTACAGTGATTGAAAGTGTTCCATATGACCGTGAGAGAACTTCAATGGACAAATTTCCATTGTGTGATGAATGTTTAATGGAGTATAAAGAACCGCTGAACAGACGTTACCACGGAGAAGCCATTTGCTGCAGCGATTGCGGACCTCAGATGGAAATCTATAACAGATTAAAAAAAGTAGAATGTGACAATCCCATTAAAATGGGAGCAGATGTATTAAAAGAAGGAAAAATCTTAGCAATAAAAGGGATTGGTGGAACACACCTGGTTGTTGATGCATACAATGACAAGGCAATCAAGGAACTTAGAAAACGTTTGAACCGTCCAAATCAGGCCTTTGCGGTAATGTGTAAGGATTTGGAAAGTCTTAAAAAATATGCCCAATTAACTGAAAGGGAAATTCAAACAATCACATCAAATAAAAGGCCAATCGTAATCTTAAAGAAAAATGATGATTATCCGTTTCCCGAAAGCCTATCACCGGGCCTTCACAACATTGGAGTAATGCTTCCATATTCTCCAATGCATTATTTGCTTTTTGATGAAGGTGAAATAGATACATATGTTATGACTTCGGCAAATATCCCCGGAGAGCCAATGATGATTCAAAATGAAGAAATCATCAATGGAGTTAATGATTATTCCCTTATCCACAACCGTAAAATCCTAAACAGGTGTGACGACTCAGTTATACGTTTTAGAAACAATGAACTGTCATTTATCAGAAGGTCACGCGGATACACACCTGAGCCTTATACTATAAATTATGACGTGAACAATTTGGATGTCTTATCTTTAGGTCCTGAACTTGACGTGACCTTTTCAATAGCCCGTGACAATATCGTCTATCCATCACAGCACATCGGAAATACAAACAAGCCAAAAACATTGGAATTTTTAAAAACCGCAATTGAAAACATGCAGAGAATTACAAAAATAAATGAATTTGACGTTATTGCATGTGATATGCACCCACATTTCTTTACAACAAGACTGGCTCAAGAACTGGCTGAAAAATATGATGCAGACATCCTGCCTGTTCAACACCACCATGCACACTCAGTTGCTCTTGCAAATGACAGTGCCATTGAAGAGATGATTGTTATTGCTGCTGATGGAGTTGGTTACGGAAGTGATGGAACTAGCTGGGGTGGAGAAATACTCTACACAGATATTAAAAGCTTTGAAAGGTTAGCCCATTTGCAACCTCAATTAATGCCCGGCGGAGATGTTGCAACAAAATATCCTGCAAGAATGCTTGCAAGTATCTTAGATGATGAAGATTTAATTAAAAATTATTCTGATTACTTCAAATATGGTGAAATTGAAATAAAAAATATCTTCAAACAGATTGAATCCGGAATTAATGTTGGAAAGACAACCAGTACCGGCAGAGTCCTTGATTCAATGGCTGTTGCTTTAGAAATCTGTCATGAGAGGACATATGAAGGAGAATGTTCCATGAAACTGGAATCTGCGGCATATTACTCTACCAAAAAATTAGAAATTCCAGTAATAATTGAAGATAACCAATTAAACACTACTGAGATTTTAAGAGAAGTTGTAAGGCTATATCAAAGTGGAGAAAAAAAGGCAGATGTTGCAGCTGCAGGACAATTTGCGGTGGCAAGTGGTTTAAGTGAACTTGCAATAAAAGCGGCTGAAAAGAAAAACATCACTGAAATCGGTGCCACAGGAGGAGTATTCTACAACGAGGCAATTACAGATACCGTTAAAAATCATATTGAAAATAGCGAATACAATTTCATCCAACATAAAAACACTTGCGCAGGAGACGGATCAGTGTCACTTGGACAGGTAATTGTAGCTAAAAAAAAGTGAAAAAAATTGTTTGAAAGCGAATTCAAACAATTAACTTGAATTCATCTACCTTTTAAAGTCCTCTCAAGAATATATTCTGCTCTTTCCTTGAGATTTCCATAGAGTCTTATCTGATTTTTCAGCTCATCGATAGCTTCAAGTTGTCCATCATCTATTCTTTTTTCAATGTCTAAAAGTTTAGACCATTCATCCCCTGATGGGAGTTGTAATGTATTGAGCATGTCGTCTGTGAACTTAACATCAAAATTATTTCTGTTAATGGTAATGTGGATGTTAACCTCATTTTGTAAATCATAATATTTACGTGGACGACCTCTTAAAATCTTTTTATAAGAAGAATTTAATATTCCTATATCTTCCATAGCACGTAAATGAGCTATAATTGCTTTTTGACCAATATCTAGTTCATTTGAGATTTCACTAACAAACATAGGTTCTTCTCTTAAAAGGTTTATAATGTCCCTTCTAGTCTTACAACCCATTACATCAAGTATGTCTTCCACATCAATGTCATCTACCGGGTCATTGTATCCTCCACGGATTTCAATATGACCTTGAGGCATACTGGCATTTTTGCGGGATTTTTCATTTTTCTCAATGTCGTTTGTATTACTCATAATTATTAATTATATCCTAACCATATTTAAATGCTTATGTTTTTGTTACCGATTGTAAGAAAATATGTCCAAAATATCGAAACATTTATATAACTTTTTGTTACTATAATAATGTAAGAGAAAAGATAACTTTTGGTTACTTTAATATTTGGTTCAGAAAAACTTAAAGTAATAACTCTTGTTTGATGAACCATTTTCCTATATATCCATAAATTCCCAAAAAACCAATATTAAAGTCCTGAAGTGTTAATTCTCTACTAAGAGTTATTACAAAAGTTTTTCAAAAAACCTAAAAAAGGTGCAAATATGACTGATGAAAATAAAGGCACAACTGAAGTTGAAAGTCAAGATCTTCAAGAAAAATATGATGAACTACTTGAAGAGTTAGCTCTAAAAGATGAAGAGTTAGCAAAAGTAAAAGAGGATCTTGAAAAATCAGAAAGTGAAACCCAGGAATACATTTCACTGTCACAAAGACTTCAAGCAGATTTTGAAAATTTCAAAAAAATAACCGACAAACAAAACAAGGAAATTGTCAAATTTGCAAATGAAAATGTCATTAAAGAATTCCTGGACTGCTACGAAGACTTCGGTAGAGCTTTAGAAACTGAAAACGATAAAGATTTAAGAGAAGGTATCCAACTCATTTATAATAAATTTAGTGATGTTTTAACAAAAGAAGGTGTAGAAGAAATTCCTGCAAAAGGAGAAAAATTCGATTTAAACAAACATGAAGCATTGATGGTTCAGGAATCAGAAGATGTGGAAAACGGATATATTATAGAAGAGTTAATGAAAGGATACATGTACAAAGACAAAGTTCTTAAATATTCAAAAGTTATAGTTTGTAAAAAATAATGTTTATTAATTAATTTATGAAAAAAATAGGTGATAATTATGTCTGATACTAAAAAAGAAAAAATCATTGGAATTGACCTTGGAACAAGTAACTCCGCAGCATCAGTGCTTGTAGGAGGAAAACCAACCACAATTCCATCAGCAGAAGGAGCAAGCCAATACGGTAAATCCTTCCCAAGTTATGTTGCATTTACTGAAGACGGTCAAATGCTAGTAGGTGAACCGGCAAGAAGACAAGCAGTAACCAACCCTGAAAACACTATCAGTGCCATCAAAAGAAGTATGGGTACCAATCACAAAGTTACTGTAAACGGAAAAGAATATTCCCCACAGGAAATTTCCGCATTCATCTTGCAAAAAATCAAAAAAGATGCAGAAACTTTCTTAGGCGAACCAATCCAAAAAGCTGTAATTACAGTACCTGCTTACTTTGACGACAACCAAAGGACCGCAACCAAAGACGCTGGAACCATTGCAGGACTTGACGTTGTAAGACTTGTAAACGAACCAACCGCAGCAAGCCTCGCATACGGTTTGGATAAAGCTGAAGAAGATGACATGAACATTATGGTTTACGATTTAGGTGGAGGTACCTTAGACGTAACCATCATGGAATTCGGTGGAGGAGTATTTGAAGTAAGATCCACAAGCGGAGATACCCAACTAGGTGGTACCGACATGGATAACGTATTAATCAAATACCTAGCTGATGAATTCAAAGCACAAGAAGGTATTGACTTAATGGACAATGACCAAGCAGTACAAAGATTAAGAGAAGCTGCAGAAAAAGCAAAAATCGAATTGTCCACTACCACAACCACTGAAGTAAACTTACCTTTCATTGCAATGGGAACTGACGGAACTCCTAAAAACCTAATCATCTCACTTACCAGAGCAAAATTAGAAGAATTGGTTGATTCAATTGTAGAAAAATCCGGTAAACCAATGCAACAAGCATTAGATGACGCTAAAATGAGCAAATCCGAAATCGATAAAATCATCTTAGTCGGTGGACCTACCAGAATGCCAATTGTACAAAAATTCGTGGAAAAATTCATAGGAAAACCAGTTGAACGTGGTATTGATCCAATGGAATGTGTATCCATGGGAGCAGCTATTCAAGGAGGAGTATTAGCTGGTGAAATTAAAGACATCGTTCTTTTAGATGTAACTCCATTATCATTAGGTATTGAAACCTTAGGTGGAGTATCAACCACTTTAATTGAAAGAAACACTACTATTCCTACCAAGAAAAGCCAAGTCTTTTCCACTGCTGCAGATAACCAGCCATCTGTAGACATTAACGTTTTACAAGGGGAAAGAAAAATGGCGGCTGACAACACTTCCTTAGGACGTTTCCAACTTGTAGGTATCCCACCTGCACCAAGAGGCGTTCCACAAATCGAAGTAACATTCGATATTGATGCAAACGGTATTATCAATGTAACTGCTAAAGACAAAGGAACCGGTAAAGAACAAGCAATTACCATTACTTCCTCAACCAAATTGTCCGATGAAGAAATCGAACAAAAAATCAAAGAAGCAGAAATGAATGCAGAAGCAGATAAGAAAAGACAA
>JAFUCN010000089.1 GCA_017459665.1 Methanobrevibacter sp.
AAATTCAAAAGGCATTGCAAGTTTGAAAATATCAAATAAGCTGAAGGTTGGCAAATACACAATCAAAACATCATGCAATGGCTTGACCAATACTAATAAGGTAACTGTTAAAAAATAGGGATTAATTTCCTTATTTTATATATTTTTTCTGTTTGATGAATTAAATATCTGCTTTTTTATTATTTGTAATTATACTATTTCATAAGGTTATTTTTATAAGTATAAATGAAATTTTCAATGTTTATGTATTGTATATAATTATAATTCTTTTAAATAGGCTCAATTTTATAAAATAAAATCAATTTTGATTTTATTGAAAATTTAACATATTCAAAAGCTTTTTAAATAATTGTGATTATACAGTATAGATAATGAAATATATTTACATTGATGAAAGTGGCGATTTAGGAGATAAATATTCTAGTTCAAAATATTTTGTTATAGGTGCTATTATTGTAGATAATCCTAAAAATCTTAATAGAATAATAAAAGAAGCAAGAAAAAAGTACAATAACATCATAGGAAGAGATTTAGAAATAAAAGGGACTAAAACTAATCGTCAAATTATAAAAAAAATATTGGGGAAACTTGATAACATTGATTATGATGTTTTTGTAATCTATTTAGATAAGAAAAATGTTTATGATATACCTAATTTTTATAATCATAATGTATTATATGATGTTTTGGCTTCAAAATTAGCAGAGAATATTAAAATAGATTCACCAACTACAGTTATTGTAGATAAATCTAAAAATAAACAAGAAGAAATTATTAATTTTAATGAAAGATTCATATTAGGCCTTGATAATAACAATAATCACTCAATCAATATTAATCATGTTAATTCAATCAATTATAAAGGATTACAAATTGCAGATTTAGTATCATGGGCTGTTTTTCAAAATTTAGAACATGGTAATTCTGAATTTATGGAGTTAATTAAAAATAAAACTATCATGGAAGTTTTTAAAAAATAGTAAAAATAGAAATGATAAGACTGAAGAACCTACAGCCATCTAATTGACCTATGAGATAAAATCTCATGGAAAGTCGCCACCAGCGGTGACAAAGACATGTAGGCTGAACCAATAATTGGCTTTTACCTTCTAATCTTTCATATAATATGTAAGTAATTAGATGTATATAAACATTTCCATTATTCTACCATTAAACTTATTTTATCAAAAATAGGTTATATGTGCTGTTATTTTAACTAATAATTGATTTTAATGGTTTTTATTAATCTAATTTTTTCTTAAATTATTTATAATAATTGAAATAAAATTATTATTAATATAAAAAATTATATGGTGATAAATTATGAAGGCTGTAATTCCGGCAGCAGGTTTTGGAACTAGATTTTTACCTGCTACTAAAGCTCAACCAAAGGAAATGCTTCCGGTTTTTGACAAACCGACAATCCAATACGTTATTGAGGAAGCAGTAGCTTCCGGCATTGATGATATTTTAATCGTAACCTGTAGAAACAAAAGGTCAATTGAAGATCACTTTGACAAATCATTTGAACTTGAACAGACCCTGCAAAGCGCAGGAAAAGACGACAGACTCAAGCAGGTTCGTGACATTACCGATTTGGCCGATATCTGTTATGTTAGACAAAAGGAACAGAGAGGATTAGGTGATGCGATTTACTGTGCTAAAAAGCATGTGGGAAATGAACCCTTTGCAGTGCTTTTAGGTGATTCAATCACTAAAGGTCCGACTCCGTGTACAAAACAGCTCGTTGATGTTTACAACAAGTATGGAGCTTCAGCAATTTCACTTGAATCCGTTCCAAGAGAAAAGGTTGAAAGGTACGGTATCATCAAGGGCAGTGAAGTCGAATCAGACATCTATAAAATCGACAAGCTTGTTGAAAAGCCTTTGGCTCACCAGGCACCTTCAAACCTTGCTATTATGGGCCGTTACGTTCTCTCACCGGACATATTTGATAAGATTGACGAAACAGAACCTGGTGTCGGAGGGGAAATCCAGCTGACCGATGCGCTTCAAAAGCTTGACGCAATTTACGGCGTTACATTTGAAGGCAAAACCTATGACATCGGTAACCGTCTTGAATGGCTTAAGACATCTATTGAATTTGCAATGGATGATGCAGAATCCAAAAAACAGTTAATTGAATATATGAAGGAAATTATTGAAGGGGAGGAATAATTATGGAAACTCAAAGAATTTTAGTCACTGGAGGTAGTGGTTTTATCGGAACAAACCTCTGCAACGAACTTAGAAGCAGAGGCCATGAAGTGTTGGCAGTAGACCTTTTGCACCATGAAGGAGAAGCTGATTTATATTCAGATTCATACTCTGATTACGTAAGAGGGGATGTGAGAAACTACCGTCAGATGGAAAGGATTTTCGATGACAACGATAAATTCGACTATGTCTACCACCTTGCCGCTGAATACGGAAGATGGAACGGTGAAGGATACTATGAAAACCTCTGGGAAACCAATGTAATCGGTCTTAAAAACATGATCAGACTTCAGGAAAAGCTTGACTTTAGAATGATTTCATTTTCATCCGCTGAAGTCTATGGGGATTATGAAGGAATAATGTCAGAGGATGTAATGGAAAACCGTCCGATTTCAGAAACCTACCAAATGAACGATTATGCAATCTCCAAATGGGCTGGAGAGCTTATGTGCATGAACTCAGCAACAATGTTTGGAACAGAAACTGTACGTGTAAGGCCTGTAAACTGCTATGGACCTCATGAAGCTTACTCACCATATAAAGGATTCATTCCAATTTTTATTTATAAAGCATTGCACGGACTTCCTTATTCAGTTCACATGGGCCACAAAAGAATCATTGACTATGTGGAAGACACTGCAAGAACATTTGCAAATATCGTAGACAATTTCATCCCAGGTGAAGTTTACAATGTCGGAAGTAAACAGGAATGGGAAAGAGACATCAAACAGTACTCAGATATGGTGCTTGATGCTGTCGGAATCGATGACAGCCTGGTAACATACACTCCTGCTGAAGACTTTACAACAAAAGTCAAAACAATCGACTTTTCAAAGGCAATTAAGGATTTAAAACACAATCCGCAGGTTCCTCCTGAAGAAGGAATCAGAAGAACCGTCGAATGGATGAAAGATTATTACAGAATCGAATGAAGTCTATTGTTATTGTTCCTGCCTTCAATGAGGAAGCGGCAATCGGCTGGATTGTTAAAAAATCCCTGAAGTATGCCGATGAGGTTTTGGTAATTGATGACGGAAGTGCAGACAACACTTCCCAATATGCCAAAGGTGCAGGAGCACGTGTTATAGCACATTACACAAACTTCGGCAAAGGCGTTTCACTTAAAGACGCCTTTAAGGAAGTTAAGGGTTATGATATTGTCGTTACCATTGACGGTGACGGACAGCACAATCCAGATGAGATACCTGTCCTGATGGCTCCTATACGTGAAGGCCGTGCTGATTTTGTAAACGGAAGCAGGTACTTAAACGGCTTTGATGAAAACACACCGGCCTACAGGAGAGTTGGCCAGAGGGTTCTTGACATTGCAACAAACATCACCGCAGGAACCAGCGTTACAGATTCACAAAGCGGTTTCAGGGCATTTAAGGGAGATACCATTTCATGCTATAAGTTCAGAGATCCTGGCTTTGGAATAGAAAGTGAAATGATAGCTGATGCTGCTGAAAACAACTTGAGAATACTTGAAGTGCCGATTACTGTAAGATATGATGTTGAAAACTCATCAACCAAAGGGCCTGTCACCCACGGTGTAGGTGTGCTTTTAAAAATCATGAAAGACAAGGCCATAAGAACTCTTAAACGATAACCATGCAAAAGAGACTCATTAAAAAGACAGGTGATGAAATATCCGCCTTAGGCTTTGGGGCGATGAGGCTTCCTTTAAAAAACGGCAAGATTGACAGAGCCAAAGCCAAAGATTTAATATATCATGCAATTGACAGCGGAGTAAATTTCATCGACACTGCATATTTATACGGTGACAGCGAGTCTTTTTTAGGTGAGATAATAACTCCTGAAATCAGGCCAAAAATTAAGTTATGCACCAAGCTGCCATCAATTAATGTTAGAAAATACGAGGATATGGAAAAATTCCTATCAGAACAGCTTAATAGGCTTCAAACTGACTATATCGATTATTATCTGATTCATGCTGTCGACCTTAAAAGCATCAACCGACTAATCAAAAGGGATTTGTTTAAATTCATAAAAAAGGCCAAGGATGAAGGTAAAATCAGACACATAGGCTTTTCCTATCACGGGCCAAAAGAGGAATTTGAAATCATAATTGACGGATATGACTGGGATGTCGTCATGGTTCAGTACAACTACTTTGATGAAAACGTCCAGGCCAGTATGGAAGGAATAGAATATGCTGCATCAAAGGGAATGGGCGTTTTTGTAATGGAACCGCTTAAAGGAGGAATCCTTGCAGGAAAGATGCCAGGTAAGGTCGAAGAGATTTTTAAAAATGCAGACCCTGATAAGAGCAATGCAGACTGGGCACTTCAGTGGGTTTTAAACAACAGAAACATCACCTGTGTACTTTCTGGAATGAACAGCTTTGAGCAGTTAAACGATAATCTAAAAATAGCAAACAGAACAACACCACTTTCAATGACATTCGAGGAAATGGAAACCGTCGAGCTTGCAAAAAGGGTAATGAGGGATTCACTTAAAATCAACTGCTCCACATGCGGCTACTGCATGCCGTGCCCGCAGGGAGTAAACATTCCGGAATGTCTGAAAATATATAATGAAAAGTATTTATTTGAACATAATGGACTAATCAACCCATCATTTATGGACTACTACCAGTATGTCGGAGGAATAATGGGAAACCGTGGAAATGCGGGATTGTGCAACGGCTGCGGAAAGTGCCTCAGGAAATGTCCTCAAAAATTAGATATAATAGCTGAACTTAAAAAGGTCAAAAAAGAGTTTGAAATGCCAGGAATGAAATACATCCTAGCATTCGTCAAATACATAGGTTTTCCACTTTACAAATACATTGTAAAGATTTTAAACCACTAGCCACGTCTTATTTTTTCTGTAATGTCTTCCCACTCCTGGGATTCGACCACATCGTATGTTTCTCTCCAGAGTTTTTGGCGTACTAGGTTTGTTACTTCTGTAAAAAATCTGTTGTTCTGTTGCATTAGGAAGTAGTCAAAAAAATCATATGGCATTTTTATCACTTCAATTTTTAATTGGATATGTAATATTTGTCCAGAGACTATTTAAAGCTTGTTGAAGTCACTTCGTAAAATTGCAGTCATTGATTCATCTTATTTATACTTAACGGTGCAAATTGTTAAATACTTTAATGATTAAAGTAATAACCATGAAACTCGAAGAACTTTTAGCACCATGTCCAAAATGTGGTTCAAAAGACAAGCACGCTCACAGGAAATTGCTGGACAATCACAGAGCACACGCAGAAATGGATACTGTAAAATGCGAAGAATGCGGTTACGTATTTTTTGTTAATGAAAACATGGATCCTGACGAGAAAAAACAGCTTTTAATGGAATTAAACAAAATCCACGGATAAAAATGACATTTCACGTAATGATTATCCCTACCCTCAACTGTCCGTCAAACTGCAAGTACTGCTGGGGATCTGAAAACAAAAAGGAAATGATGTCAACTGAAATCATTGACTATATCGCAGACTGGTTAGGTGATTTCAGAGACGATAAGGTGCATTTCACCTTCCACGGCGGAGAACCGCTTTTAGCAGGCTATGACTTTTACGAATATGCCCTAGAAAATCTTTCAAAGCTTGACAATTTCGAAGGCTTTTCACTTCAAAGCAACATATGGCTTTTAACGGATGAATTGATAGAACTATTTGTAAAGTACAATGTAGTCGTAAGTACAAGCATAGATGGACCGAAAGAGATAAACGACTATCAGAGAGGGGAAGGCTATTTTGACAAGACTATGGGCAAGTATGAGCTTGCAAAAAGCAAGGGACTCATAATCAACTTTGTTTTGACAGTAACCGATTATTCAAAGGATTTTTCAGATGAGCTTTATGAATTCTTTAAAGGAGAGAAGATGAACCTGAAAATCCATGCTGCACTGCCGTCACTTAGAGGAGACAATGCAGACCCTTGGGCACTTGACCAGGAAGAGCACGGAAAACTACTGGTCGAATGGCTTGATAAATACTTATATGACTTGGATAAGTTTTCAATAATGGATTTGGACCATATCTGCAAATCAGCACTTAGA
>JAFUCN010000090.1 GCA_017459665.1 Methanobrevibacter sp.
ATCTGATATTGATAGTCTTAAATCATCTAGCATTGAGTTTACTATTTCTGATTTGTATAAATGGTTTTAAAATCAGATATGAGTGAAGAAGAATATCTGTGTGAAGCAAAGTTTGGTGTATCACATCTTTCAGATGATGTTGTGATAGAACAGTTATTAATCAATGATGCTGATATATTATAGTATATTACTAAATGTTTTTACCTTTTTTTATTATTGTGTGTTAATTATTTTTTTGGTGTGATTAGTGAACAAATGCTCTTGGCAAATTTATAATTATATATCAATTGAATATATTTTGATATACATGTGACTAATAATGGAGTTTTTTTAGGATGGTTACTGTTGTTAATAAAGGTTTGCGGTTGAGGATTTTTCCAGATAGTGAAATGATTAAGGTTTTAGAGCAGAATATGGGTAATGCAAGATTCGTTTGGAATAATATCCTTAGTAGGTATAATGATTTATATCTTTTATTTCGTAGTCATAATTGTCCTTTAAAACCAAATATTAGTAATTTTAATGCTATTTTGAAGATGTTAAAACAGGAAAATCCCTTCCTGTATGAAGGAGAGTCTACAAGCCAGCAGCAGGTTTTTCGTGATTTAACCCAGGCATTTACTAAATTTTTCAATGAAGGATGTGGTTATCCGAATTTTAAATCTAAAAAGAACCCTAAACAGTCTTTTCGCATACAGAAAAATGGAAATAATATTCGTGTAACAAATAGACGTATTCGTTTGGCTAAATTAGGCTATGTACACTATCATGCCAGTAGCAAATATAAAAAGTTACTGAAATCCAGTAAAATCAACAATGTCACTGTAAAAAGAGAAAACGGCAAATACTACGCAATAGTAAACATAGAAACCACAGTTGAAGAACTCGAATTAACTGGTGAAAATATTGGTATTGATTTGGGATTAAAGAATCTAGCAACACTTTCAGATGGTCAGGAGATAGACAATCTAGACTTAAAAAAAGAGGATGCTATGATTCGAAAATACCAGAAAAAATTATCCAGACAAAAATACATGAGCAACAACTACCAGAAAACATTAAAAAAATACTACAAATGGGTTGACAGGAAAAAGAATAAAATCAACAATGCATACCATCATTTCAGCAAATATCTCGTGGAAAACTTTGATATAATAGCAATGGAAAACCTCAACATCCATGGAATGTTTCAAAACAAAAGATGGTCAGCAAAACTACAACGAATCAGCCTATACAAACTACTAAACATGATAAAATACAAATCCAAATGGTATGGTAAAACATTCATACAAATAGACAGATTCTATCCTTCCAGTAAAAAATGCAACAACTGAGGATACAAAAAAGACAACTTAACATTAAATATTCGAGAATGGACATGTCCAAAATGCGGACAACACCACCACAGAGATGTTAACGCCGCAAAAAACATACTAAACAAAGGAATAAAAAAATAATAATCAATTATTATTGAACCCGTAAGTCAACGGGAGATAGCTTGGTAAATATCTTATTCACTCACAAAAAGAGCAATAACAGCCCAAGAATAATTTTACAAAATGGTAAAAACATTAAGTAAAAGACTATAATCCCACATCAATCCATCTAATTTATCCAGAAAATATTTAAATGATTTATTTCTTTTAATTGCAAGGTCTAAATTATAATATTTTGCAATTTCAATTAAAGCATCCTTTTTGGAATCAGATATCTCGTTTATAATTTCATCGAAAGTTTCTTTATCAATTCCATCAGTATTTTCTGGAATTTCCAAATTACTAAATTGGCTTAATGAAGTGTCAATACCTGCAAGATACCAGCTTTCAATCTCTTCACGAACAATAATTATACGAGAACTATTTAGATAATTATAATTACTGAGCCTATCTTCTTTTCTAGCAGTTATACAAGGATATCTTTTATTATCCAAATCAGATAAGAATAAGTAATTATATTTTGATTTGATATCTTTGTTTATCAACTTTGGCGGTTTTTCCGCATATTTAATTGGCCAAAGTTCAATGGACTTTTCATCTCTAAGATAACTAGATAAAATATAATCAGCAAATATCTTATCGTGATCTCCTTCAACATAAACAAAAAGATTATTCATCGCCAAACTCCAAATAATCATCAACAAAAACCTGTCCAATTCCAAGCTCATCAATGAAAACTTTAACTTCCCCATTATCAACTGGTTTGGACACTTTTGAAAATCCACCATCTTTTCTTGAAATTAAATGAATGTCTTCCAAACCACAGTAATTAAGTATTTCCGGACTGTGAGTTGTTATTATCACTTGTTTATTTTGTGAAACCTCCTTCATCATTCCCACAAGTTGTATAAGTAGTGCAGGATGAATATTTCTTTCAGGTTCTTCAATCAATATGATATTTCCTGATTCGAAGTATAGCGCACTTATTAAAGCAAGTATATTCATTGTTCCGTCTGAAACAAATGGAGATAAAACTGGTGATTTATTATATTTTTCAGATAATCTGAAGATTCTGCGATTATCTTCAAGTGTAAAAACATCAATTTTTTCAATGTATGGAAGCAAAATTGAAACCAGATTCATATATTTCCTTTGTTTTTCACTGTCGTTTAGAATCTGCTCTAAAACAAGCGGCAGATTCTGACCAAATTGTGTTAGTTCTATCACGCCACTACCATCGTCCAATCGGCAGAACTTCGGATCCAAATCATAATAATTGATAGATTTGAAATAATTGGCCCATGAAATTGGAATGGCTGACAATGGAGTATTGATAATCAATTCATGATTTTCACCCAGATTATTATTAACAATATTCAACAATGATTTTGGAACGAAATATTCCAAATCCACATGTGTTTCATCTTTTTCAAAACCAGCAGTTACCTGCCAATCCTTGTTAATTAAAAACAGTGAATTTTCATGAATTTTCTTATCATCATTATCGCAAATTTTATAGTTGAATCTGACACTTTCATTTATTAATTTCTGTGAATCCTCAATGAAATTAATGCATAATTCATATTCTATAGAAGTATATTGAATTTTAAAATCCAAATCAGGACTGATTCTGGTTATAATTGAATCATCGTTTGCGAAAGTTACTTTTATACATGATGGGGTGTCGGATTCCAGATTGAGATTTTGGAAAAATGGTCCTCCATGAGAATTAATTCCTTTTTCAAAGTCTTCACTAACATCTTTTAAAAATTGAAAAGCTTCAACAAAATTTGATTTACCTGAAGCTGATGCACCAACAACAACATTGAAATCGTTTAAATCAACGGTTACATCTTCAAAACTTTTAAAATTTTTAATTTCAATTCTTGAGACATTCATAATACTCAACCCATCATTATTAAATTAAAATATGAATCTCATTATTTAAATAATTTCGCTTATAAATGCTAGCAATTTAACAATTTCACACAACTTTTGCTTTAAATTGATTAATTAGAGCAATAATAACTTATTTTAACTATTGATTTGGAAAAAAGAAAAAAAAGAATAATTCAAAAAGAATTATTCATCATTGAATGGTTGTGGAAGTTCGCATACGCCACTGCCTTTAGCAAGATATGCATATGCAAATGCAGCACATATCGCTCCAAGAATCGGTCCGATTAAATAAATCGGATAGTATGCCCAGAGGTTTGCTCCTCCAAGTACCATGTCCATGAGGTATGGTCCGAATGTACGTGCAGGGTTGATTGATGCACCGGTAAATGCTCCTAAAACGACAATTACTGCCGCTACAGTCATACCGATTGATATTCCGGCAAAACCAGGTTCTGCCTTTTTGTCAACTGCTACACCCATTACAACCATCATTAAAAAGAATGTTCCTAAAAACTCTGCAAACATGGCCTGCCAGTATCCGACACCAAGTCCCGGTGCTGTTGCACCAAGTCCTCCGATTGTGACGGCAGGTGCTCCAAGGCATAGGAAAAGTGCAAGACTTCCCAAAGTTGCACCGATTGCCTGTGCAATTATATAGTAAATACTGTCAATTAAATCGATGTTTTTAGTTACAAGCAGTCCAATAGTGACAGCTGGATTTAAGTGTGCACCTGATATCTTACCGAATACATAAATACACACCATTACAGTTAGACCAAATACAAGACCTATTGCAATCCAGTCACCTAAACCGCCTAAAATACCTATTCCGACATTGCCCGGATCAATGCTTTGTGAAATCAGAAGTGTCACAACAGCAGCTCCTGTACCGAAAAGGACCAAGAAAAATGTTCCAAGAAGTTCTGCGAAGAATTTTTTTCTTATGTTGCAGGTCATACCTCTCACCTAAACTGACTGTCTCCACTGACAGTATTCGTGTTTGTTGTCAACCAGTGATGCTGCAGCACAGTTTTTACATCCTCTTACAGGTGAACCAGGCGCTTCCTTGTTAAGTGCAATGATGTTTGTCATCATTGTTGCTGTAATAGGCTCTGAAGTCAAAAGACATGGATAGTCTGCAAGTCTCATAAGGGAAGAGAATCTTACTGTAATTGCACATGCAGGATAAGTGTATCTTTGAGGGTTCATTACTGTTTCACTAGCTAAAATCGGACTTAAGTCAACGTCAAATCCGTTGATTTTAGGTACCAGTTCACCGCCAGTGCCTGCTCTGAATTTTCTAGCAGAGCTGATTGCATTGAATCCTCTGTAAATCATGTCCATGAAGTCACAGTTGTGAAGCTCTGCGGCAGCTCCTCTTGTTGGATATTGCTGTACAAAGTTATGGAACCTTTTGGAGAACAAGTCTACAACCATAGGTGCGTTAAATCCGTCAAGTTCCAGGATGAATTCTGTTGCACATGCTGATGAACCAGTAGCAAGTTTTAACACGTCAAATTCTGATTTGTAGTTGTCTAAATTGGATGTTAATGTCGCTTCAATTACATCAGCGGTTGCCTGAACTATTGCAAGTGTCATGTCATCCTTGCACATGTTATAGGTGGATTGGCCGATGTGGTGGCCGATGTCTCCTACACAGTATGCAGGAACGGTTACGATGTTACCGTAGTGTACTCCGTCATCCATTGCAGCCTTGACTGTTTTTGTCATTGCCTTTTTGTACTTGTTCATGTAGTCTCTCACATCAAAGGATGAATGGTCCACATCATCCATAAGTTCGCCCTGGGCTTCAATAGGGTTTTTGTAGATGTTTTGCAAGGTTGCAATTTCCTTTTCAGTTGCCTCAGCGGCTGTTGCACCGTCTTCTAAGGCATTTGCAAATGCATCCCCGATACCGTATGATGTGTTCATACCCCAGGATTTTGCAGAAAGGATTGCCTGTTTGTGGGCAACCGGAATGTCTGTTTTTTGAAGTATCTGATTTACAACGTTACTTGTACTTCCAGGCATTAAAGCAAAGTCAACTACACATGTAGGTCCGTAAAAACCGCCGTATCTTCTGATTGACTCTTTAGCTACAATTGCCTCATTATCTGCAATTGCATCGATGAACTTATCTACACTGTCTGCAAACTCGCCGTCCTCTTCACATAAGATTTCCAGAACAGGAGGGGTCTGGAAGTGTTCGATAAACGGATCGTCTTCACATTTCAGAGTGTCTGTAATTGAAGATAAAATCTCGAAGTGGTTTTTAACAGAGTCCTTGTGGAGGTTGATTACGGATTCTGCTTGACTGTCAAGTGCAGTCATGTTTGCAACAGCATCAGCATATGGTTTTGCATCAACTATCTTAAAGTCATTGTACCTGTTTTTTGATATAACGCTTACGTCTGCCTTTTGAGCAGCCATAGATTCGTTAACCATCTTTTCATATAACTCTCTCATTGTTATCACCGACAATAAGTTGTATTTAGATAAGGCTTTTTTCAAGTATTTAAACTTATCTAAATCCTATGATTATAGATTATTTAATGAAATATTTAAATCTGTTTAAATAATTCTGCAAAATTAGAAATTAGTTAAGTGATGTTTAGATTATTTAAAAAAAATTAAATGAAATAATAAATTAAAAAATAGAAAGATAGTGAAATATTATAAGAAAATTCTATTTTCCTATATCTTCCACCAGTTCCTTAGCATAAGGAGTAATGTTTTCATCAAGCATTTTCTCTAAAAACTTACCTGTATATGTTCCGGACTCTGCAACCTCTTCAGGTGTTCCGGTTGCAATAACTTCGCCTCCGCCGTCACCGCCTTCAGGACCCAAATCGATAATGTGGTCTGCTGTTTTGATAACGTCAAGGTTATGCTCGATTACAACAACGGAGTTTCCGGCATCGGTAAGTCTTGCAAGCACATCAAGCAGTCTTTTGATATCTGCAAAGTGAAGACCTGTTGTCGGTTCGTCAAGAATGTATAATGTTTTGCCTGTGCTTGTTCTTGACAATTCTTTTGCAAGTTTGATTCTTTGAGCCTCCCCACCTGAAAGTGTTGTTGCAGGCTGGCCTATCTTCATATAACCCAAACCGACATCATATAATGTCTGAAGCTTTTTGGTGATTTTTGGAATGTTTTCAAAGAATTCCAATGCCTCTTCAACGGTCATCTCAAGGACTTCATAGATGTTTTTACCTTTATATCTGATGTCCAAGGTTTCCTCATTGTACCTTTTGCCTCCGCAGACTTCACATGGAACATATACGTCAGCTAAAAAGTGCATTTCAATCTGAACGATACCGTCACCGGAACATGCTTCACATCTTCCGCCTTTTACGTTGAATGAGAATCTTCCAGGCTTGTATCCTCTTGCCTTTGACTCAGGAGTGTTAGCAAAGAGATCTCTTATATCGGTAAATACTCCTGTGTAGGTTGCAGGGTTTGACCTTGGTGTTCTTCCAATCGGCTTCTGGTCGATTGCAATTACCTTGTCTATGTTTTTAAGCCCTTCAATCTCCCTGTATTTTCCGGCAAACATGAACTTTTTAGATAATTTTCCGTGAGCTCCCTTGTACAGTATCTCATTAATCAGACTGCTTTTTCCAGAACCGCTGACTCCTGTTACGCAGGTGAACTTACCTAATGGGATTTCAACATCAATGTTTTTGAGATTGTTCTGCTCTGCTCCTATGATTTTAATGAAATTGCCGTTTCCAGGTCTCCTTTCTTTAGGAATATCGATTTTTTCAGTTCTTGAGATGTATTGTCCGGTAATTGAATCAGGATTGTTCATGATGTCAAGCGGTGTTCCCTGTGCAACTACCTTACCACCATGCTCACCTGCTCCAGGACCGATATCCACTACATAATCAGCTGAAAGAATGGTCTCCTCATCATGCTCTACAACGACCAAAGTATTTCCAAGGTCTTTGAGACGTTTCAGTGCCTCAATGAGTTTAATGTTGTCCCTTTGATGAAGTCCTATACTCGGTTCGTCAAGAATATACAATACTCCTACAAGACCTGAACCGATTTGTGTGGCGAGCCTGATTCTCTGGGCTTCCCCACCGGACAGTGTACCTGATGAACGTGACATTGACAGATAGTCAAGCCCCACTTCAACCAGAAAGCTTAAACGTTCCTTGATTTCTTTTAGGACTTCTTTTGCAATGAAATTTTCACGTTCTGTAAGTTCCAAATCCTGGAAGAACTGATATGAATCCTTGATGGACAAATCACAAACATCAATGATTGACTTTCCGCCAACTGTTACTGCCAGAACTTCAGGCCTTAGACGTTTACCGTCACAGACGTAACATTTCCTGTCGGACATGAATTTTGAGAGGTATTTTCTTGAATAGCTTGATTTGGTTTCAAAATACAGCCTTTGCATTCTTGGAACAACACCCTCGAATTTACGGTTAACCATATATGACTTGTTTCTTCTTTTGAATGTAAACGGAATCTTTTCATCACATCCGAAAAGGATTGTATCCTGATGCTTTTTGTCAAGTTCCTCAAATGGAGTGTCAAGGCTGAAGCCGAAGTGCTTTGATACTGCATCAAGCATCTGGAAGTAGTAGTTTTCCCTTTTGGCGGAACTTGCCCATGGAACTATTGCACCCTCACTTAACGGAAGGGATTTATCTGGAACAACCAAATCAGGATCAATTTCCATTTTGGAACCTATACCATTACATTCAGGACATGCCCCCTGCGGTGCGTTGAATGAAAACATCCTAGGAGTTAATTCTTCAAAATTTATTCCACAGTCAACACAGGCAAAGTGTTCGGAGTATTTCTTTTCATATTCTTTTTCACCATCGTCAAAAAGAACTGTAATCAGACCGTCAGTGAATTCCGCTGCAGTTTCAAGAGAATCCACAAGCCTTCTTTTAAAGTCAACGTCCTTTCTGATTTTCAATCTGTCGACTATGACATCTATATTGTGCCTGTATGTTTTTGCAAGGGAGATATCCTCATCCAAATCCCTTATCTCACCGTCTACACGGACACGTACAAACCCCTTGTTTCTTAAATCATCAAGAACATCCTTGAACTGTCCCTTTTTGTCTCGAACAACCGGCGAGAGGATTTGAATTTTGATTCCTTCACCTTCCTCGATTATGGACTCACCGATTTGTCCTATGGTCTGCTGTGAGATTTCACGACCGCAGTTCGGACAGTGGGGAATACCTATTCTTGCGAATAATAATCTTAAATAATCGTAAATTTCAGTGATTGTTCCCACAGTTGATCTTGGGTTTTCCCTTGTTGTTTTCTGATCGATTGAAATTGCAGGAGAAAGTCCCTCAATTGATTCCATTTCAGGCTTTTTCATCTGGCCTAAAAATTGTCTTGCATAAGCTGACAGTGATTCGACATATCTGCGCTGTCCTTCAGCGTAAATTGTATCAAAAGCCAGTGAAGACTTTCCGGACCCACTGATTCCTGTAATAACAATGAATTCGTCACGGGGAACACTTACATCAATGTCCTGCAGATTGTGTTCACGTGCGCCTTTTATAACAATTTGTTTTTTATTCTCCATGATTGACTCCTCAATTAGTTATATGATATTAGAACAAAATACTATTTAAATTATTTCAGAGAGCATTTGTTTTCTAATGCTCAAATATGAAAATATTTTTCGTATTTTATATTTGTCATTAAAGGTTATAAATCTTTTTATTTATCCCAATACAATATTTAAATTATCCAATTATAAAATAAAGCTAAATCAATATTGCATTTATCTTAAAAATTATTTTTATTAAACTTTTAAATTTTGAAAGAAAGATTTATATAATAAGTATTACTAATTTTAAAATAAGTAATACTTCATGGTTGGCAATCGCACATAATTATATAAACCTCCAAAAAACATACCTATTACCAATTATGAGGTGTTGCTATGTCAGATGAAAAAATAACCATAGTTGGTGATGACATGTTAGAAACACGACTAAGAAAAAATTCAGAAAAATTAAACATCAGCGTCAGCGAGTTAATTGACCACTATATCAGAAGAGCTTTGTATCACGAATATTTCTACGAACCAAAACCAATCACTTGGGAAGAATGGAAAGAAAGATCTAGAAAAAATGTTGAAAAAGACAAAAAACGAGGAATTCAACCATGCGACAACACCGGCATGGATGATATTTTTGTTAAAATGGCATACCCGGATGAAAAATAACTTCTGGAGTGATAATATGATTTTTCTCGATACAAGTTATTTTAAAGGATTATCTGATAAAAAAGATTCCCACCATAGCGAAGCATTAAATATTAAAGATGAAATTAATTCATTAAACGAAAAAACGGTGATAAATACAACTGTTCTTGTTGAAACACTTAATAGAACAGCCAAACGAGACATATTAGCAAATAATGTTTATGACGACCTTCGTTCAAAACATCAGATTGTCTCATTAACCAAACAAGATTACTTGAAATCATTAGAGATTAATACATGGTATGGCAATTCCATTAATTTCAATGATTGCACCATAATCAACACTATGTTAATTATGAACATCCAGGACATTGTAACCTTTGATAGTGATTTCAAAAAAATTAAAGGATTTAACATTCTTACAGACATCTAAAAGGAGATAGTATGATACTCGATTACGAATTTAGTGATCCAAAACTCAAAGCATTTGTTGAAAAAGAAGCAAAAAAACACAAAATTACAGTTGAAGAACAAATTGAAAGATACATTAACCGAGAATTAATGAGCGATAGCATAAGTGAAGAAGTATTTGAAGAACTGCACTCCCAAGAATACCTTGACGAAGTTAATACTGGTTTAAAACTAGATTAGTTAACACTAACTAATCAATACTTCTTTTCAAAACCCTTTAATGCATATAATTTGTTTCTCAAATCGGCAGCTCTTTCAAAGTCAAGCCTTGAAGCTGCATCCTTCATATCCTTTTCCAAATCCCTGATTAACAGCTGAAGCTCATCCTTAGGCATATTTTCAACACGAGTTCCAATTCCTTCGTATTTTTCATCTTCACTTTTAAGTTTCTCTTTGAGAGTTCTTTGTGTGGATTTCGGTGTGATTCCGTGAACTTCATTGTATTTCATCTGGATTTTGCGTCTTTTAAGTGTAATGTCATATGCGTTTTTAACAGAATCTGTCATGTCATCAACATACATGATTACACGGCCGTTTACGTTTCTTGCAGCACGCCCGATGGTTTGTATAAGAGAGGTTTCGTTTCTCAAAAACCCTTCCTTATCTGCATCCAAAATAGCTACAAGGGAAACTTCAGGAAGATCCAATCCTTCCCTTAAAAGGTTTACACCCACCAAAACGTCAAACTTGCCACGCCTCAAATCATCCACGATGTCAATTCTCTCCAAAGTATCGATTTCAGAGTGCATATACCTTACCTTAACGCCTATTCTTGCATAATAGTCTGTTAAGTCCTCAGCCATCCTTTTGGTCAATGTAGTAACCAGCACCCTTTCATCTTTCTCAGCAGTCAGCCTGACCTCTTTAAGGAGATCTTCAACCTGACCTGTTACCGGCCTTATTAAAACTTCAGGGTCGACCAGTCCTGTCGGACGGATAATCTGTTCAACGACATTTCTTGATTTTGAAAGCTCATACTGGGCAGGTGTTGCTGATACATATATTACCTGGTTTACTGATGATTCAAACTCATCAAACCTTAAAGGACGGTTTTCCTTTGCTGAAGGCAGTCTGAAACCGTGCTCTACAAGTGTCTCCTTTCTTGCCCTGTCACCATTATACATCCCTCTGATTTGGGGAACGGTAACGTGTGACTCATCAATAATAGTTAAAAAGTCGTCAGGGAAATATTTTAAAAGTGAGTATGGCTTTTCTCCCCAGCTACGTCCTGAAAGGTGCATTGAGTAGTTTTCAACTCCTGGACAGTATCCCATTTCCCTAAGCATTTCAATATCAAAACGGGTTCTCTGCTCGAGCCTTTGTGCTTCCAAGAGCTTTCCAGTAAGTTTTAGCTCTTCGAGCCTTTCATCAAGCTCCTGTGATATTTTGGATATTGCAGTATCCATCTTGTCCTGGCCTACAACGAAGTGCTTTGCAGGGAAAATCATATACCTTTGAAGTGATTCCTGTTTTTTGCCTGTAACCTTGTCAATAAGGCTTATTGCATCGATTTCATCACCGAACAGTTCAATTCTTATTGGCGGTGTTCCGTGAACAGGATTGATTTCGATGACGTCACCTCTGACTCTGAACTGTCCACGGTCAAACTCAATGTCGTTTCGCTCATACTGCATGAATATTAATCTTCTTAAAATTTCAGACCTCTCATAAATGTCACCGACACTAATTCCGAATGCAAATTCTCCGTAGTCTTCAGGAGAACCGATACCGTAAATGCAGCTTACGCTGCTTACAACGATAACGTCATCCCTTGAAAGCAGGGACTGTGTTGCAGAGTGCCTCATTATATCGATATCATCATTGATTGAGGCTTCCTTGTCGATGAATGTGTCTGTTCTTGGCACATATGCCTCAGGCTGGTAATAGTCATAATAGCTGACGAAGTACTCAACGGCATTGTCCGGGAAAAACTCCTTGAACTCTTCGTATAACTGAGCAGCCAGAGTTTTATTGTGGGAAATGACTAAAGTCGGCTTTTGCACCTTTTCTATGACATTTGCCATTGTAAATGTTTTTCCTGAACCTGTCACTCCCAAAAGAGTCTGTTCCTTTAGGCCGTTTTTTATGCCTTCTGCCAGTGAGTTAATGGCTTTTGGTTGGTCACCCAATGGTTTGTAGGGTGACTTGAGTTTAAATTCTTTCATAAAAATCTAATTTGCAATTGTAATGTTGAAACTGATATGGGTGTAGCTTGGAGAGCAGCAAGGTGTGACCTTCTGGTCTCGCACAACCAGCTGCCCATATCCCTTTAAGTCCTTTTCCAAATCCCTCATGACATTTGGAATGACCTCATAATTGAAAACCTTAAGTGAACCTAGAAATACTGTTTTGGAAGCCATATTCATGACAGATATGGTTTTGACAACGTCCATTTCACTATATTTTTCAAGAATCCTGTTGGATATTTCAATCAATTCCTTTTTAATCTGTTCCTTGTCCATTTTAATCCCTTAACACATCTGCTATGCTTTTAGCTATAGATACACGTGAAGTGTCTGATGAAAGAGTGTTTGTTGCTATGATTTTGTCTGCGCCTGCAGCGTATATTCTTGTAGCGCCGTTGTTGGTTAAGATACCATGTACGCAGCAAACATCAACAGATTTTGCACCATACTGTTTTAGAATATTTATTGCATTTACAATTGTTCCACCGGTTGCAATGATATCATCGATGATGATTGCATGCATGCCCTTAACGGAGTCCACGTTGACTGTGTTTTCGCTTTCGCTGTCGCATCTCACATCCACAATTTTGGTTTCTACCTTATCCGGTCCTAAACGCACTTTTGCAAGATATGTGCAGTCGCATCCGATGATTTCAGATATTTCCTGAGCAAATCCGTAAGCGCCCTTATCAGGAGCCAATATCAACGGTTTTTCATCAGTAATCTGTTTGATGTATTCTGCAATTGCAGGCATTGCTGAGATGTTTCTTGCAGGAATGTCAAAGAAGTTCAATACGCATTCCTCATGGATATTGAATGTAATGAACTCATCAGCGCCTGCAGCTTCAATCAGATTGCAGATGATTTTAGCTGATATGGTTTCACCTGGGTTGAAACGTTTTTCCTGTCTTGCATATCCCATATATGGAACTACAACCCTTACCTTTTTAGCTCCAAGATCCTTGAGGTTGGAGATTATAAAGAGTAATTCCATAAGGTTTTCATCCTGGGGATATCCTGTTGACTGGATAACTGTTACCTCATCTGCAACTTCGCCTGTAATCCTTAAATATCTTTCACCGTCCGGAAACTTACGAGTTTCCACATAACATAATTCTTCGCCGAGTTCACGTGCAACATGAGCCGCTAAATCTTGTGAAGCTGAACCACCTATAATCACATTATCACCAAAAATTTTATGATATTACTATGTTTTTTGTCGTTAAAAAAGGTAAGTATTTATATTTAAAGAGGTCAATAAAAAAGATTATGAAAACCGCAAACAAAATAATGGGAGCAATAGTTTTAATAATTATTGCATTTTTATTGTTTACAACAGTAAGCCCGGTTCTAATACTTGCAGAAGACACCAGTGAGGGAACACCGGGTGTTGACATGGCAGCAAGCTTTTCACCGCTGATGGGTTTTAACTGGGTTTATCCGGGAAGCACATACTCTCCCGGCGGACAGACACTTCACAACATCCACCTGGACTATCCGGATGATTCCTACGGTGCGGCACGTGATATGGTAAGCTATAGCTACGGATACACACCACACTTGATTGTAAGCGTCAACGAAGAGGCTGCAGAAGCGATATTCGGCCTTGGCCTTGTGGACAATATCCGTGCAAACGATGCGTATAACGGTTACGGAAATTCCCATGCACAGGGAACAATGTCAAGGGGAGATGCTGTAAGTACAGCAATGACCAGCGGCACATTCAACCCGCTTGAAATTCCATTGCAGTTACTGATGGGAAACATTAAATTCTTTGTAGTTTAATTTCCCCTTTTTTCTTATTTTAAAAGCACATAAAATGAAAGTGCAACACCCACAAGTGAAATTACCATCATTATGATTCCATGCTTTCTGATTGTTGGATGTCTTGACTGTACAAGGTAAAACGGCATGAAAAAGCCAAAAAAAGTAAATGTAGCCATCATCCTGTTTTTTGCAAGGATTCCAACAACAAAACCACTCCATGATAAAAATATAGTAACGAGATATGCTGCAAGTATAGCTTTTTTATTGACCTGCGGCATCTGTGAATTATAGACATAAACCTGTTTGGGCTTAAGGCCCTCAACAAGAGGTGTGCCGCATTTGGCACAATAGTCATAGTCATCCTGGTTTTCAAATCCGCAGTTATTACAAATTCTAGTCATTAGTTAAAATTAGCATTTTTTAATATAAATTATTTTTCAAGTTTCACTGCAACTTCAACGAATGCCTCGTTTTTATAGTTAATGTTCGTCAAATCCGTGTAATACCTGAAGCCCAGCTTTTCCAAAACCCTTCCAGATTTTGGATTGTCAGCTCTGTATGAGGCATAGATTGCTTTGATATCATATTCCTCAAACGCCCGTTTAATGACTGCCTTTGAAGCTTCGGTTGCATAGCCTCTGGCCCAGTACTCCTCAGCTATCCAGTATCCAAGTTCTGCTGCCCCTTCACCCCACCAGTGATTTGTATCAGGGTGAAATAAAAGTCCGACGCATCCTATTGGAATGTCATCTTTGACTATTGCATAGGTTTCCTTTTTTGAAAAAACAGTACGGATAATGTGGAGGCTGTCTTCAACACTTTCATGAGGCGGCCATCCAGCAACAGGTCCAATATTGGGATTTTTCGCAAAATGGTATAGGCATTCCGCATCCGAATCCCTCCAGGGCCTTAATGTGAGGTTTTCTGTTTTGATGATCATTTTTCTAGAGCTTTGCAAGTGTTTTAACTACGAAATCTTTGCTAACATCCAATGCCAAAATGATTTCATCAATTTCAAAACCTTTCTTACTCATATTAACTATATTTTCTTCTATAAGTTCTTCTGCGAATTTTTGTTCCCTTCGTTGCACATAATCTTCAATTATCTTCATATTACCACCAACTAAATTTGCTATCTTTGTGTTTAGCAATTCGTCTTTGACGAACTTGTCACACAACATCAATACAACTCCTTTGACGAATTGCCCAATATCCTCATCCAAATCAGAGATGCTTACAATGGTTTCAGCTGAATCATGTTTGGCGTGTTCAATGTCTTCATCAATGTCAGTAAAACACAATAAGCTTAACAAGAGCAATTCTTTTTCTTTAAATGATTCGTTATTTTCTATTTAGATTACATGTTATTTAAAAATTCTTTTTTAACCATGTACTCATCTAAGAAACTCAACAAAAACCTAAAAAAAATTAATACACAGGAAAACTGTGTAAAAATCTAAATTTTGTCCTAAAGAAAAAAAATCATTTGAATAATCTATTAATTCTATCTTTATCTTCAATTTCATGTTTTTGTTTAAAATAAAATTGTGTGAAATAGATGAATTTCTCTACAGGATCGTAAACAAATGTAACTCTAAATCCTGAATTAGAACATTTATTCATATTCTCGCAGTAAAATGATTTTACAACAAATGCTGGAAATGTAACACGTTTATCCAAACCAGCTATTTTGAAGATTTTTTTATTATCCACTGGAACTTTATAATCATTTTCTTTAATTTTAATTTTTAAAGCCTTTTCAAATCTTTCAAAATCTTTCTCAAGTGAAGTACATTTACTTTGAAGTTTTCTTTTTTCTTTAAGAAATTTTTTATCATAATCTACTTCAATTTGATTCATCGTACTGTCTCTTTTCGAATGGAGGGTCACGATAAAAAACAAACCCATAATCTATGATTTGTTTATCTTCAGTTGCTTTCCATGGCATGTCCCCATGAGAATATTCACTGATTTGACTTGCATTCATATGACCTAAATCATTTATAACTTCATCAATAACATTCAATTCCTTTTCATCGAAATCAATTGACGGATCTTCTAAAGATGTATAAATATATTTAACTCTCCCTAAAGAGAGAATTTTTGTTTTAACAGATATTTTTCCATCATTTATAAGTTCCTTTAATGCCAAATCAAAATGTATTGGTGCTGGACCACGAGGTAACTTTCTGTAGGATTCATTTGTTAGGGATGTTTCATACAATTCAAAAAAATTGAAATCTGAAAAATACAATAACTTAAACAGTACTGTTTTTCCTACATTGTCCTGTTTACCACACTTAAATATTAAGTAATGCAGTACTTTTTTGAATTTTTCTTTGTCGAAATCCATTAATTAATCCCCCATTGCGGTTTTTTAGATTTATATTTTTAAATAAACTACTATAATAGTTTTTATTAAAAATATTTAACTCTAATAATTAATTGTTTTTCAATATATTTTAATCTATCCAAAGTGCGACTGTATGTTTTTGTGAAAAATCATCAATACACTTACTAAAAAATTAGTAAGATAATCTAAAAAATATTAATCTACTACACTCCAAAACATTTCAAACTCAAAAATTTAATAGTAATAAAATTCATACTTTTAAACATGAAAGTTAAAGACGGAATTTGCGGTTTTGTAGTCGGTGATGCTTTAGGCGTTCCAGTTGAGTTTTACTCAAGAGAGGAACTCAAAGAAGACCCAGTTGTTGACATGAGAGAATATGGCGCATATAATATGCCGAAAGGTACCTGGTCTGATGATTCTTCCATGATTCTTGCAACAATGGCAAGCATTGTAAACAAAAAAGGAATCGATTTGGATGATATCATGAAGGAGTTTAAAAACTGGTTTTTCCAGGGTGCATATACCCAGTACATCGACACCTTTGATTATGGAATCACAACCTCTACTGCAATCCAGAGATACGACAAGGGAATCCCTGTTGACAGATGCGGAGGAAGTGGCGACCGTGACAATGGAAACGGGTCTTTGATGAGAATTCTTCCCCTTGCATTCATACATGACATCGACCCTGAAACAATCGAGAAAGTTTCCGCTTTAACTCATGCGCATGAGAGAACATTGATTACATGCGTATTCTATATTCAGATTGCAAAATCCATGCTTTCAAATGAGAATCTTACAATTAAAGAGCACATCGACAATGCAAGTGAATTCATCAAGGATTACTATAAGGATTCCGATGAAGTAAAACACTTGAACCGCATCTTTGAATATGACTTTTCTGAAGGCATTTTAAGCTCAGGTTATGTGATAAACACCATTGAAAGTGTTGTATACTGTCTTTTAAACACCAACAATTACAAGGACGCGCTTTTAAAGGCCGTCAATCTCGGCGGTGATACCGATACCATTGCCGGCATTTGCGGAGGACTTGCCGGAATCTATTACGGTTTTGATGCAATACCTATAGAGTGGACAGACGCAATTCCCAAACTTGACTATGTGGTTTCATTATGTGAAATGTACGAGGCGTTTTGTGATGGATATTAGTGAAACTATTAAAAATATAAGGGCTTCCTGCAAGGATTATATAGACCCTGACCTTATGAGTTTCATCATCGATGATGACAACTACATGGGCACAAACAACATCCCTGAAATTGAAGGTTACGGCATTTCAAAAAGTGATGCATACGAAGAAAGGCTTTTAAAGATTATGGAAAGCGAAAACGTATTTATAGCTTTCGGAATGATTACATTCATGCCTATTTTAAACGAATGTGACATATTCTCAAATGAAGACTATCACTTTGATTTAACAGCTGAAGAATTCGAGATGTATTCTTCAGAAGAAGAAAAGCTCTTTGGAATTTTGATAAAAAAAGGTTCAACAGATTATCTAATCGGCAAAACAGACGTCTGCAGCTGCAGCATGGATGCCTCATTTGAAGAGTTTAAAAAAAGTGACAGTGAACTTTATTTAAAAATAAAAGAGATAATAGAAAGCAAAATCATCTGTTAATTATATTTTTCTTGATTTCTTCCCACATTGCCTGCTCTTCACCACAACCAGACATAATAACATAATCATAACTGGAGTTTAAAGCAAAATCAGTTAGCTTTTCTATTCTTTTTGCCATCTCATCATAGCCTAAAGGATAAAAGTCAACGCCGTCAAAGTCACGCCTTATAATCTCACAGTATTCTTCTGCCTTTTCAACTGATGTTCTTCCTGGAACGACAATGATATGGTCCGGATTCATGTTTTTGATGACTCTGTAATGGTCATTGAATATATCGTCCTCATCCACATCAGGTGTTGTGTAGATAAACTCAAAAGGACCATTGATATACTGTTTCATAAACATTGAATTAATTTTAAGGGCATCTCCGTTGTCACCCTGGCCCAAACCTATGAATTTGTCATCTGAAACCCTTACAACCTCAAACCTTCCAGGCGGAATGAATGACATGTCAAGGCTGTCGAAAATCTCATGAATTGTGGATTCAATATTTTCAACTTTCGGCGTAAAAGTCGCATAAGCAGTAATGGAAGCCAATGTATTGTAAATATTGTGAAATCCAAATGGCGGAACTGCAATTTCTACCTTGAAGCTTACATCCTTTTTTGCAATGTAATTGTATAAGTCACCTTCGATTGTCAGATTCCATTTTCCAATGCCGAATTCTGCTTTGGTGAGTTTAACGTTGGGTTCGGGACGTTTGAATCCGCAGCTGCACTCATAAACTCCCCTGTGGTTTAAGAATTTGTGAGAATAGTTTAAGAGTTCACCACAGTTCGGACATTTGATTGATATTCCGTCATCATCACATATATTATCAATTTCCAATCCATAGAAATTGACATGAATGTCCTTTTGCTTGTTTATGCCGATTAAAGCAGTTCTCGGATCGTCTGAGTTTGTAACTACAACTCCCCGTTTCATCTCTTTTGATAAAAGCTGTTTAGCGTGATAGTATGCTGTAAATGGGTTTTTGACCCCTGCAACCTGAGTGTGCTCTTTGGAAATGGTTGTGTAGACAACACCAATTGGGTCAATAAGTTTTTGAACTTTGTCTGGAATTCCATATTCCATATTCCTTATACCATATTCAAATACACCCAAATCTCCCTTTTGCTTTAGAAGGCCTGTTGCAATTGAGTTTATGGTGTTGTTTTCAAAGCTCCTCCTGATTTGAACGTCATTTGATAAAAGTTTTATTAATAAAGTAGTGGTTGTGGTTTTTCCGTTGGTTCCGGTTACTATAACTGCTCCCTGCTTCATTTCACTGGCTAATCTGGAAAGTGCATCTTCACCTCCAAGCTTAAGCAGAACATAACCCGGCAGGCTTCCACCCTGACCAATACCAATTTTGGACAGATTTGAGGATAATTTACCAACATTTTTAGAAAAATGATAAGTTAACTTTCCAACCATATATTTATATTGAGCATCTTGATATATATAATTTGTTTATAACGATGTGAAAAAGTATGTAAAAAAAGAGAAATTAAAATCCAACACTAATTAGTGGTTGGATTGTTTAAATTGGTTTGCGGAACCTTGTTTGCGACTTTGGAACCGATATTTTTCATTTTATCAATGAGTTTGTCTTTGCTTGAACCGCTGATTAGAATGTTTTCCAATACGTCACTTAAGGTTTCTGTTGGAATGATTTCAATCATGTCCTCGTATTTCTTCTCGATCATAACGTCTTTAAGGTTAGATTTTGGAATCAATACTTTTTTCATTCCGGCTTCTGCAGCCGCTTCGATTTTAGCGGTTGCTCCACCGATAGGCATTACGTCACCACGGACGTTAAGTGAACCTGTAAGTGCCACGGTCTGGTCGATTGGGATTTCCTCAATTGCAGAAATTACCGCTGTTGCAATACTTACACTAGCGGAGTCCCCTTCAACACCGTCGTAGGTCTGGATGAACTGAACATGGATGTCATAGTTTGAAATGTCCTTGTTGGTGTACTTTTTAATGAGTGCACTGACATTTTGAACTGATTCCTGAGCGATTTCACCAAGCTTACCGGTAGCTATTATCTGACCACCGTTTTTGGACTGTGTCGGAGCAGCTTCAGCAGCAATTGGTGAAACGATACCGCTTCTGTCACCTATTACAGCAAGTCCGTTTACAAGACCTACCCTTCCACCTTCAGAAGACACCATACTGTAGTCTTTTCTTTGAAGGATAGATCTGTCAGCTATTTGCTGTTCAAGGGTTCTTGCGAATTTCTTAGCTTCCCATACATGTTCAGCAGTTACAAGGTCTGCTCCTTTTTCAATTGCAACGTCACCTGCTGAACGGACCAATCCACCTAAATCCCTTAACCTTAAGGTTAAAGCGTTCTGCTTACCGGACCTTCTTTTTGCCTCCATGATGATTTCATCAAGTGCGTCAGGTGCAAAGTGAGGGATTCTTCCGTCGTTTTTGACTTCCTGAGCTACAAACTGAACGAGTTTTTCTCTGTTTTCAGTTGTATCTTCCATATAATCCTTCATGAATACCTCATAACCGTATCCTCTGATTCTTGACCTCATTGCAATGTGCATTCCTTCAAGAACCTGAAGGTTACCTGATGCAACTAAAACAAAGTCACATGGAACTGCTTGGGACCTTACCATTGCACCGGAAGAGTTTTCACTTTGACCGGTAATTGAGTACTGCTTTTCCTGCATTGCAGATAAGAGTTCCTGCTGGGTTTTCATACTCATTGTACCGATTTCGTCAATGTATAAAACTCCCTTGTTTGCCTTGTGAATCATTCCGGCTTCAACACGTTCGTGTGCAGGAGTTCCAAGACCACCGGATTGGTATGGGTCGTGTCTTACATCTCCTAAAAGCGCACCTGCGTGAGCTCCGGTTGCATCCATGAACGGTGCAAATCTTGATTCCTGATTGTTGACCAACAGTTTCGGAGACATGTTGTTGGTCTTCGGCTTGATTTGTATTGATATGAGTAAGATTAAAGCTGCTGCAATAATTGATTCAAGTAGTCTTCCATACATGAATCCGATTAGAAGGATTCCTCCTATTGCAAACATTGTAATGATTGTTTTTCTCTCCTCATGGCCTTTTGCAGAGCCTTTGGTTGCCCTTACAATCTTTTTACCTTCACCTGCAGGTACGGTTCTTATAAGCGGATGGTTATTGTCCTCCATATTGGGATAGACCAGGATGTCCTGTAGGGTTTCATGAGGAAGAATCTGTGCCATACCCTTAGCAAGCATTGACTTTCCAACACCTGGATCTCCAATGAGCAGAACGTTTCTTCTCTGCTTTGCTGCTTTCTTGATTGTTTCAATGGACTCTTCGTGTCCAATGACCTGATCGATTAATAAGGGTGGTACTTCAATATCTTGTGAACTTTTAATATTATCATAATCTAACATCGGCTTTGTCTCTTCGACAACAGTCTCTTTTGGTGAATCTTCGATAGATTCTGGTTCATCGAATTTCATAAATCACACCTCACTATAACTAAATTCAACATACTAATTAATTATTATTATTCGTATGTATATAAAAAGGTTTCTATTTTAGTAAATAAAAGTAAGTAAAAGAATTGTCAAAAAATTCATTCAGAAATATTCCAACCAAATAAGCAACCCCACACAAAAAATAAGTAAAAGTTAGAATCAATGCCTACAACATGTTTGCACATGTTTGAGTAGGTAGACATCGATTAAATCCATTCATTTAAAATTTAGAATTTAAATACCCAGAAGTTGGATTTTAAACTCTAATGAATATTATGAAACAGATTATATTTAAACTTTATTATTTTTTGATTTTTAAACTGTAGAAAGTGTCGATTAGAACCCAACAAACCCGAACATAACCTTGCAAGGCTATCGCTAAACAATAGCTCCAATATTTGAATATTCCTACAGTTTAAAGGAGAAATCCATCAGGACATCTTATTAATTATAGATAATCCATATGACGACAAATGCCCAGCACCACGTTATGATGGAATATATGAGCATTGCGACCCAGAATTTCTTTCGGATACTCATAAGGATTCCTCCCTTTAAATGAATGGATTTGCCAATAGGAGAGTCCATCAAAACAGCTGTTCTAAATTCCCCCATAGGCAATATTATTCTACTCATTATAATATCACCCCCTATTGGTCAAGAGTTTGATTACATTTAATATTTGATTTAATAGAATATAACTTTCTATTCCTTTCATTCACAAATCAAAATTGCTTTTTACTTGTAATATCCATTATCCTAACATTATGTGGAAATATACCTGTTTAAATTAACTCTTTTACATCCATTTGCCCATGCAAATGCAAAAACACTCCTGATTATGAAACACCATAAGTTTTTTAAAAATCAACCTGAAGTTAACAATTACTAAAACTTTTTTTAGTATTAACGATAAATAAAAATACATGACTCACAGTATCATGGTTCAGGGAACCTCATCAAATGCCGGAAAAAGCATGCTCGTAGCAGCGCTATGCAGAATATATAAAAACAGGGGCTATAAAGTGGCTCCGTTCAAGTCACAGAACATGTCCTTGAACTCATATACTACTTTTGAAAACGGTGAGATCGGCATAGCACAAATGCTACAGGCAGAAGCGGCAATGATTGAACCGAGCATACACATGAATCCTGTTCTCTTAAAGCCGAAAGGTGACTTTACCTCAAATGTAATCATTCAGGGAAAATCCATCGGAGACATGAACTTTTACGATTACCAGCATAAATATCACGACAAGGCATTTGATGCAATCAAAGAGAGCTTTAAGATACTGTCTGAAGAGTATGATGTCATTATCATTGAAGGGGCAGGTTCACCTGCAGAGATAAACATGCGCGACCAGGACATTGCAAACATGGAAATCGCCCACATGGCCGATGCAAACGTCATCCTGATAGCAGACATTGAAATGGGAGGCGTGTTTGCAGCAATCGCCGGAACATATGTTTTACTTGATGATTATGATAGGTCCAGGCTGAAAGCTACTGTAATTAACAAATTCAGAGGCAATCTGGACATCCTAAAACCAGGCCTTGACAGGATTGAGGAAATAACCGGAGAACCCGTATTGGGTGTTTTGCCATACGATGAAACCTTAAGGCTTCCTGAGGAAGATTCCGCTTCTCTGACAACACATGAATTTGCAGAAGACGGTGACATTACAATCGGAGTTATTCGTTTGCCTAAAATTGCAAACTTCACCGATATAGATCCCTTTGAATATGAAAGCGACGTAAACCTGAAAATGATTGGCGTTAATGATGAAATAGGTGACGTTGATGCAATAATCATTCCGGGAACACGTAACTCAACAGACGATGCCTATGCCCTTCATGAAAGCGGATTGGGTGATGAGATAATAAAAAAATCATCTGAAATACCGATTGTCGGAATCTGCGGAGGACTGCAGATACTTGGTAACGTGATACATGACGAGGACAAACGTGAATCAAGGCACGGAACAATCAATGGTTTGGGCCTTTTGGATATCGAGTCAAGCTTCAGCCGTGAAGGTAAAATCGTAACACAGTCAGAGGCAGTCATACCTGAAAATCTTGACGGTCTTGCCGGTGAAATGTTTAAGGATATAGTTGGTGAGGCAGTTACAGGTTACGAAATCCATGAGGGAACAACAGATTTAGGCAAAACCTGCGGGCTTTTGGAAGTTGTAAAAGGCCAGGGAAATAACGACGCCGGTTCACTGGACGGTGCAAGCTCAGGCAACGTGTTTGCAACATACTTCCACGGAATATTCCACAACTACAATTTAAGACGTGAATTTTTGAATTATATCCGCGTTAAAAAAGGTCTTGAAGCCAAATACGGCGAAGATCCATACGAAACCCAAAAGGACTATTCACTAAACAGACTTGCAGAGATTGTCGAAGAAAACCTTGATATGGATATAATTGACAGATTGCTTTTTGAATGAAAATTAGACATTATTCAAAATATAATTAAAAACAATTTTTTACAATATCATTAAAATATTGCATTTGATTTGTAATTTTAAGTGATTTAAAAAAAAATAGTTTTTCTATTGGAATTTAAGAGTAGTGATGATTTTTTCCATATGCCCAATTGCATCACTAACTTCTTTATTAGTAATATCAACAAATGGTTCATAATCAGCTTTTTTTCTTAGTGAAGCAAGTTTTCCTAAAATATAACCTAAATCCTCTTGATTATAATTTTCACTCAAAGCCATCCTAACTTGCTTGTGTTCACTAATTACTTTTTCACCTTCTTGGAATTCCCATGGTTCAATTACCTTGAAACCTTTAATATATTCAAGCCATAATTCACAAAACATATAGGCACTATAATATGCCCTATTGATGATAGTTGCATTAACACACCATTCATCACAATTTTCCGGAATTAACTGATTTTTTAAGTTCAACAAATGCAAAGTCAACAAAAAAAGTTGAAATTGAGGGTATTTTGTTATATCCATGCAAATCACTCCATTTACAAAAAGAAACATACATCTACAAAATAATCATAAATGTTGTTTTGTTTGGAAAATTCTCTCATGTGTCTGGATATTTCAACAACAACAGGACTTAATTCATCCATCCTTTTTCCATTTAGATTTTCAAAAGAATAAATGAAGTCTAATGTATCAATATCCGGTTCAACTTTCAAAGTTATTTCACCTAAAAAGTCATATTTTTGAGTGAAATCTTTCAATTCATTCATAAATATCTCTTGAGTTTCTTCTAAGTTTTCATAAACCTTTTTCATAATTTCACCTATTAACATCCGTTAACAAATAATAATTAGTTATTTCTTATTTAAATAGTTTTTCTCGATTAAAAAATAGATTCAACTATTATAAATCAATATTTACTTAAACTTGTAATTTTACATGGATATTATAATATTTACTCAACTTTAATAAATATTTTTCTTATAAATGAAAGCAATATTACATACTCAAAGCAATTTTTCACACACAAGGCAACGAATAATTTCAAATCTTATCTTTAGTATGCTTTTGCCATACTTTCTCACTGTCGCTTGCAGAAACTTTGTTGTCAGCCATTACACCCACAAGGTCATGAGCAACATAAGGCTCTTCAAGATAAGCCATTTCATCGCCAGTCAATGCCAAATCAACTGAATTGACAGCGCCCTCAACGTGGTGTGGCTTTGTAGCCCCCACAATAGGGGATGTGACCTTTTCCAAAAGCCATGCAAGGGACACTTCAGTCATGGACGCATCATGGTTTTTGGCTATCTCGCTAACCCTTTTGATGATTTCTGCATCCTGAGCCTCACTTGACTTGTATTTTAAATCAGCATAGAAATCCTCTTTCAATCTTTTTGACTCAACGCCCGGAAGCCTTGAAAGCCTTCCTGACGCAAGAGAGCTGTAAGGTGTTGTTGCAATATTGTCAGTCTTACACAAAGGAATCATTTCACGTTCCTCTTCTCTAAAAATCAGATTGTAATGGCCCTGGATTGACACGAACTTCTTGAATCCTTCAGCTTCGGCAAGCGCATTGGCCTTTGCAAGCTGCCATGCAAAACAGTTTGAAATACCGATATATTTGACCTTGCCCTCATCGATGACCTCACTTAAACCTTCAAGAATGTCATACAGCGGAGTGTTGTAGTCCCACATGTGATATATGTACAAATCAATATAGTCAAGGCCCAGATTTGAAAGGCTCTTTTCAACCATGTTGTGGATGTGCATCTGGCCTGTGACGTTGTTTTTAATGTCATCTTCTGAGCGGGGCAGAAACTTGGTTGCAACAACAATATCACTTCTTTTTGCATTTTCACGAACAGCCTTTCCAAGATATTGCTCTGAAGTTCCGTTCTGATAGCCTATTGCGGTATCATAGAAGTTGATGCCGTTGTCCATGCCGTTTGTAATTATTTCAATTGATTCTTTTTCCGGCAAAGTCCATGTGTGCATTCCGTTTGTCGGATCTCCAAAACCCATGCAGCCCATACAGACTCTGCTGACCTTTAGATTTGAATTTCCCAGTTTTGTGTATTTCATGTTTTAACTCCAAAAATCTATTTCATTTCTAATTTACGCATTATATAAAAAACATAAGAATAATCATCACTATTTCTTCTATAAACTTCAATTTCCTTTCTCAATTGTTTAACGAAATCCTTTGCGGATTTATCCGAAGCCAATTTATTTAAATTGACTTCGAGCTTCTTATAGTAATCTTCCCAGTCACTTTTTGGCACGACAACATAGTCAACAAATTCATAATCCTCCTTAATCTGTGAAATCTTGTTTTCGATTGTGTCGACTTCTGCGTAGGTGTTTTTCCAGAAGTCTCTGCTTTCGGCTGAGGGCTTTTGAAGCCAGCTTACATCTGAAACTATCATATATCCATTGGGTTTCAAAAGCCTTTTCCAATCCTTCAAGGCCTTCTTAAAGCCCATGATTTCTGCTGATGCCTCACAGAATACAATGTCGAAATCCTCGTTTGCAAAGTCAGGATCTCTCATGTCCATGACATATGTGAAAACTCTGTCTTGAAAATTATTTTCAGCAATCTTTTCATCCAGACGGTCAATGTAGTGCTTAAACAAATCAAATGCCTCAACGGTTGAATCTTTAAAGTAACCAGCAATAAGCAGTGTTGACGTGCCAACACCACAGGCGATATCAAGGATGTTCAGATTGCCGTCTGCATCAATCTTGTCCAATACTTCAAGTGTCGTATCTTCACTTCCCGGCGACAATCTGTCCAAATCCTTATATGCCATGTAGAAAAATAGTGGTATTTCCATATTATTCAATCTCGCTTTCAAGTTGTTGAATTCTTTCATTCAGTTCGTCTAATGAGACTTCACAAACATCATGTAAGTTTCCATTTTCAAATTTTTCAATGTCTCTGTTATACATTCTAGCCTGTTTGTCTGAAAATTCCTCATTATCGATTTTCATTTTATCACCCAATGATTAATTTTAACTTTGAACCGTATTATTTAAAAATGTTGACAAACAAAATAATATTATCAAATAAATTTTGGAGATTGTATAATATGATTTTAAAAGTAAAAGCTACCAATAAACATAATGGTGAAGTAATTGCATACGAATTAGAAGGCGACGCTGCTGCTGGATTTACCTATGAAGGAACCCACATGCAAGAAGTTGCTGACAATAAAATCAGAGAAGTTAACAACAGTTTAATTTTACACGATTCACCAATCTACACTATCAAAGCTGGTGAAAGCGCAGCTATTGAAGCAATGTCCTTTGACATTGAAATTAATGCAGAATAGGTTTTCTGCTACTCTTTTTCTTTTTTTAACAGATTAATTAAATTTATCACAGTAATGAATAATTCTTGAATAGTTTTTTTATCGTTGATAGATTAAAACCTCTTCATCTTGAATTCTGCTGAGAAATTCTCTATCCGAACATCCTGTTGTAATTAAATCAACGTGACATCCAAATTCTTCTTCCAATCTACGAATAATAGCACAATATTGAATCATCCCAATTAATCCACCAGTATCCATTATGAAATCTAAATCACTATCTTCATTAGCTTCCCCACGCGCATATGAACCAAATATACTTAATTTAGCAATACCATATTCGCTAACAATTGGAATAGCAATATGTTTTATCTCCTCAATTGTGTAAATCATAATGAATCCCCTTATTTAGTAATACAATACATATTAGGTATTTATATTTTTGAAAGTGCAATTATATTGAGATTTCATTTGAGTGAAATTTACATGTTAAAATCAATATTGTTTTCATTCAAATGAAAAGTAAATAAAAAATTAAAGATATTTTTCACATTATTGAAAATGAAAAATTATCTTAACGCACCAATCGGAATTACCATTACCCCGTATTTTCGAACCTTTGCAATGTTATCCCCAGTTATGACTGCTAAAAAGCTAGGTTCAGGAATGTGTGTAATTTCACTTTAGTAATTATACTAATTTCCATTTAGTAATTATACAAACAAATTATTACTTCAAACATCCTATAGGAATAACTTTAATTCCATCAGGACGAGTATATGCAAATTTTCCGCCAGTCAATATTGCTAAAAATTCAGGATTTTTTACTTTATCATTTTTTTCAATTAATTTCTTTATTTTCAATAGGTTTTTAGCACCTTCTTCAATTTTACTCTTTCCCAATTTACATTCGATTAAAGCATATCTGCCATCTCTTAAATGAACTACGCAATCAATTTCAAGTCCTGTATCATCATGATAATATTTTATTTTTCCTTTAAAAGAACTTGTATAAACACTCAAATCACGAATACATAAGTTTTCAAAAACAAATCCAAAAGTTTCTAATCCATCAGGAGTATTGAATGCTTCCGGACTTAAATTTAATGCGGCAACTGCAATTGAAGGGTCAATGAATACTTTTTTGTTTCCGGTTCGCATTGCTGTCCTTGAACGAATATTAGGTGCCCATCCCCCAATGTCTTCAATTACAAACAAACGTTTTAATGCATTAATGTATGAATAAAAAGTAGGTTCACTAATATCAAAGTTTGCCCTAATATCCTTTAATAAAGTTTTATTATTTACCAAAGTAGATGTATTTCGAGCTATTGAACGTAAAATAGTCCTCACTTTATCAGAATCTCTTTTTACATAATCAATTGCAGAAATATCATTATCACAGATATTATCTAAATAATTGTATGCAACCATTAATTTGCCATCTTCATTTTTTTGTGTTATTGAATTTGGCCAGCCTCCTCTACTAGCTGCAAAAAATAAGTCTTTCATCGATAAATCAGATTCGATACCGTCAATATCCATTTTTGGATTATCAAATAATCCCATTAATGATATTTTGCCATTTGATTCACCACTTTCAAATAAACTCATGGGTCTCATCATTAATCTATGAATACGACCTGTGCCAGTATGCATTATTTTAGATTCATCAACAACTGTTGATCCTGTTAAGATATATAAACCATAACCAGATAATTTATCCACACTAGTTCTAACAGCATCCCATAATACCGGAGCTATCTGCCATTCATCAATTAATCTTGGTTTTTCACCTTCCAAAAGTAAAGAAGGTTGAACATCAGCCCACATTAAATAAGATTCAATGTTATCTGGATCTTGAAGTCTTAATATACTTTTTGCATGTTGTTCACCAGTTGTTGTTTTGCCACACCACTTTGGACCAATAATTAATACAGCACCAATCATTTGTAAATACTTTTCTAAATCTTCATCGATTTTTCTTTTTATGTATTCCTCAACCATATTAACACCAATAAGACAATTTAAAGTATTTCTTATTTTTTATTTAAGTATTTTCTTATTTTCTATTTAAGTAATTTCTTATTTTCTATTTAAGTAATTTCTTATTTTCTATTTAAGTAATTTCTTATTTTCTATTTAAGTAATTTCTTATTTCTTAGTTAAGTAGAATTATACATCCAAATTTTGATTAATAGTATTTTAATTTGTTTATATTTAATAATTATTGTCATATTTAATCTTAATCAAAGTATAATAACTTTAAAATTGTTATGACACTGAAAAATTGCTTTCATTAAAACATACTATTTAAATTTAACTGTTTTAAAAAAATGGAATTATTATAACTTTAAATTTATAGAGTAACGAGTTTTGATTCCAGATTAAAGAAATTTGGAAAAAAATGAAAAAAAAACTAATCTCCTTTACGAAAATAATATATGTTTCCATATTTGTTCATTTTAACCACCTATACTCTTCAGGACGAGAAGTTCAAATAGAAAACCCAATATTGTTTTCATTTCAAGAAAAGTAAATAAAAAATTAAAGATAGTTTTCACATTATTGAAAATGAAAAATTATCTTAACGCACCAATAGGAATTACCATTACCCCGTCTTTTCGAACTTTTGCAATGTCATCCCCAGTTATGACTGCTAAAAAGCTAGGTTCAGGAATATGTGCACTCCAATTAAGTGATTATACTAATTTTATTTAAGTGATTATACTAATTTTATTTAAGTGATTATA
>JAFUCN010000010.1 GCA_017459665.1 Methanobrevibacter sp.
AAAGCAGATAATTACAATAGCTATTGAAATTGCATTTCAAAATTCAGGTTTGTCAACAAGCCTTGCAAAAACCCATTTTCCAAATTTGTCCCAGGCAACAGTTCCCGGAGCGATTTATTCAGTCTGGCAGAATTTTGCAGGATCAATTCTTGCTTATGCATTCAGAAAATGTCAATCTTAACGATAGTCTCATAGAGGTTAGGATAAAATCAGGCGTATTCATGTCAATGTGATAATCAAAATCCATTAAACTTTAAAATTGGAGGATATTCGTTTCCAAGTTAAATGGATGACAGTAGATTTAATTGATTCATTTTTTAATTTTATTTTTATCCCTGGTGAATTAGTTTTCTATGTTCTTCTTATCATCAATATAGAGGATAACCAAAATAAGCATAATAACATGCAGAACAAGCAGAATCAGTGAAGTCTGGTTAAATGCAACAACGGAAGCATAATTATGGTTTATGGTGCCTCCTGCCAAAACAGCCACCATCACAACCACCATTGATGAGCCGATGGCTGCAAAAATCTGTCTTAATGTATTGTTGACTGCAGTCCCGTCTTCTACTTTATCAGACACCATTGTTAATGCCCATGTTGTAGCGGGCATCAATGCAAGTCCCGCACCGATATAACGGATGGATTGGGTTATCATCATGAATTCAAATGAGGAATCCCGAGTATAGAACATCATTGTTCCGAATCCTATTATTGAAATAAGGCATCCCATAATCAAAACCTTTTTGATTCCAATTCTGTTTGTAAGCAGAGGACCTATGAAATTAAATACAATAATAAGAATGCCGCCCGGAAAGAGTACGGAAGCAGAAATGATTGCCGAATTGTTGGCTATGGCCTGAATGAATATTGGGACAAGTGCAGTACATCCATTTAAAGCGAAAAAGAGAATGCATATAAATATTGTGCCCACTGTAAAGTATTTGTTTTTAAGAATGGAGACATTAATCAAAGGTTTGTCCAATTTTGGCTGGCGCCTTACAAACAATATCAAAGCAATAATTCCAATAATTATAGGTGCAATTACAAAATAATGAGTAAAACCATAATCTGCAACATTTGTAAAACCAAGCATCACTCCTCCACATCCAATAACTGACAATGCTACGGATAAATAGTCCAGAGGATAATCTTCAGTTGTTGCATTGTCTTTTACAAAGATTAAACCTAAAACTATCAGAATCAGTGAAGATACTGTGAAAAACGAAAACAATGCTCTCCAACCATATAATGTTATTACAAATCCTCCAATAAATGATCCGATAACTGGAGCTATTGCAATAACAAGACCATATAATCCCATATAGGTTTGCCATTTCTCTTCAGGGATGATCCTTAAAAGCAGAATCTGAACATATGGCATCAAGATACCGTTTCCAATAGCTTGAGTAACTCTTCCTATGATTAGTATTGTCAATGAAGTTGAAAAGTAACATATTACTGATCCCAAAAGAAACATAATTAATGAAAAGAAAAATATTGTTTTTGCATTAAATCTACGTGATATGAATGCACTTAATGGAATCATGACTCCCACAACAAGCAAAAAAGCAGAATATGACCACTGTGCCTGTGTTGAAGAGACAGAAAAGTCACTCATCAGGTAAACAACACCGGTTGTGATTATGCCTTGAGCTATGGTTACCAGACTGGTGGTCAAAGTAAACAAAACCAACAACTGCATGTTGTTGTCTAATTTAAGGCCCATTTTTTCACTTGATATGTTTTTAATTATAAAAATGAATATGGGTATTGTAAATAATTACAATACTTAATGTCTTGTTTTGTTTTTACTTATTAATAAATGTGTGCGTATTTTTTAGAGGTAACTCGATAATTGATTAATTTATTCTATTACTGTATTTTTTTATAATTTAATTTTATTTTAATTATTTTTTTGTTTAACTTATTTTTAATATTTTTTTATTAATATTATTGGTTATTTTGATGGGGTTGATGTAATAAATAGGCCTCAGACAGTATTTAGTTTTATAATTT
>JAFUCN010000091.1 GCA_017459665.1 Methanobrevibacter sp.
AGAATAACGCGCACAACAACGTTATCAGTTAATTAACTGCACTAACATATGTTAATTAAACATATAACAAATTACTGGTCCTAGCTTGTCGCACTTCTATAATATACCTGTCCCCAGTCCACACAGTTGGAACCTTTACCTGCTTTGGCATCTGTTATTGTTTTCTTGTCGGTTTTTTGTGAATCAAAGTATTTGCTGTATAATTTCTTTTTAGCTATTACTGCCAATGCCTCATCAATACTAGTGCCTTTGAAAGTATAAGTCTTTATAAATAACTTCATTGTTGAATCGTTATAGTCCGGCAGTGTTGACTTTCTGTATACTATAGCCGGAAGTCTTCCGTTGGCTCTGATATAGCTTTCAGTCCTTATAGCCATGTCCACATACTCTGCCTTATCGATTTGTTCCTTATTTTTTAAGGTTACATAATTTGGAAGGAAATCCAATGACTTGTTGTCTTTAATGGCCGCCATTGTATACATTGACACCAGCTTATCGTTTCCTAATTTCTTCGCTTTCTTTTCTATGTCTTTACAATTACCTTTTAATGTTAATATCTGGTAATGGTCACGTTTCTTATACTTCTTTTTGTTTTGGACAAGCCAGTAAGCGATTGAATTCATAGCCTGACAAAAACTAGTCCAACTAATATATTTATTATCTGACATATTATATTTTTTATATAAACAGGATAATAAATTTGTCGAATACAAAATTATTCCATTACCTCCAGCCCACATTTATATATAATGAATACCGATATAATAACTACAATTTTTAATTTTGGTGATAAAATATGGCTAGAAAATCTTTTAATGAAAAATTGCAAGACTCCAAAGATATGCCTAAAATTGTTGAAGTGACTGATGAAAAGTCAGTTGAAAGATATGGCGGGACCCAAATGCTTATAGCACCCCCATTGGAATACAGCGAACTCATGTCTGAAATTCCTGAAGGCAAAGTGATTACCATAAAAGAAATCAGGGAATTTTTAGCAAAAAAACATGATGCCGAATTTACATGTCCGCTTACAGCAGGAATATTCATCAGCCTGTCTGCACAAGCCAGCTGCGAGAGAAGTGATGACAGGATACCGTTCTGGAGAACCCTTAAATCTGACGGCGAATTGAATCCGAAATATCCTGGCGGAATCGAATATCAAAAAGAAAAGCTTGCCTCAGAAGGCCATACATTCAAAACAAAAGGTCGCAAGAACATCAGATATTTCGTTGAAGATTATGAAGATTCATTATATGATTTGACATCTTAAAATTTATTTATTTCACGGTTATGAATCCATTCACGGTGCTTGCCGATAGCTACCCTTATTATGACTTCAATCAAATCAGTTTCATCTTCCTTTTTGAAATAGTAATAAGCAGGTCCTTCAAGCATCTGCCTTAAGTCATAGAATGGCCTTGGCTTTACCGCATCGGGATTCATCAATCCATAATTTTTTAATAGTTTAATGTTTTCTGTTTCGTATTTTTCTAACTTGGATTTCTGGACTTTGGTAGCTACTGTCTTTTCTTTTTTATCAAAAATCTTGGCTATCTGGGATGAATCAATTAATATACTGGATTCAATTAACAGTAATGTTATTTCTTTTCCTTTGACTGTTATTGTTGTCGGATGTGAATTTTCAGTATCTAATATTAATTTCATTTTATAGCCTCCGATATATAATATGGCGATTATTGCATATAAAAAATTTGAGCAGAAGAGTTAGTGAAGCCTGAAGCTTCACTAATATTTTAGGAGATAAAATATGGCCTTATGCTCTGAATTTACCTTTGATGATTCTGTTAGGTGCATTCATCAGCACACCTACTGAGGTAAGTATGAATAGCTTTGTATACATCGGCAGTTCATCACGGATGTCCTTTCTCATGAATTCAATCA
>JAFUCN010000092.1 GCA_017459665.1 Methanobrevibacter sp.
AAACTTCTGAAACTCTAAGCAACGCATCATCCACAGTTTCATTTTCAAGTCATGAAATATCCTTTCTTTCAAGTTTTGAAGACTTAGCTAATTTTAAAGCCAAATTTGCATGTAACCTTATTTTTCCTTTATTATTTCGTTTCAAACCCTTCAATTCATTGATAACAAAGCTTGGAGTTGTTAATTTATAAGAAGGTAATAATTTTTCAAGTTCAGTGATTATATCCACATTGAACTGAAAAGGAACCATAAAAAAATTGGTATCAATTACAACTTCTTTAGAGTCCATTATCTCCCTCTATTTAATAATACCATAACCGATTAATCTCCAACGAGCCCCGACTCTACGACTTAAAGCAACTCTATCTCCCGGGCTTGCACAAACTGGCAATTTAAGATTAACTTCAACATCGTTTTTCTTAGTTGAGCTAACAACACCAATTGTTGTTGTAGTACCACAATTAATCATTAAAGGCTCTTTAATTTTAATTGGAGCAACATCACGTTCTTCTTTAGTACCTACAACACGGTCAAGTAAATTAGCTTCCATCTTGAAACTGTCTAAAACATCAGGTAAAGTGCCTTCTTCACCAGCAACAGTTCCAGATAATGAATCTGATTTGGTTAATGATGGATCCAATTTAGTTGCTATACCTACAAGACCACCAGGACCTATTTCTTCAACTTGCTCCCCGTTCGCTTCAAGACCAATTATTTCAGATTTTAAAGTAATTCTGTTACCTTTATTGGTTGGACCAGGCCTGATTTCAATGGTGTCTCCAAGTTTGAAAGTACCTTGAATCAAAGTACCTCCAATGACTCCACCTTTGATTTTATTGGCCCCTGAACCAGGTTTGTTAATATCAAATGATCTTGCAACATGCATCAATGCAGTATCATCTACATTTCTTTCAGGAGGTTGAATTTGTTTAAGCATTGCTTCAATCAAGATATCTACATTAGCTCCTTGTTGAGCAGAAACTGGTATTATTAAAGCATCTTCAGCACAAGTACCTTTAACAAATTCCTTGATTTCATTATAGCTTTCTATAGCTCTTTCTTTTGAAACAATATCAATTTTATTTTGAACTACTATAACATCCTTAACACCGATAACGTCAAGTGCCATAAGATGTTCTTTAGTTTGTGGTTGTGGACAAGTTTCATTTGCAGCAATAACCAATACTGCACCATCCATAATTGCAGCACCAGATAACATAGTTGCCATAAGAGTTTCGTGACCTGGAGCATCAACAAATGATACCTTTCTAATTAATTCGGTTTCGCTCCCACAGATTGGACATTTTTCAGAAGTAGAATAACATTCAGGTTCTCCACATTCAGGACATTTCCTGAATTCAATATCGGCATAACCTAAACGGATTGAAATACCTCTTTTTGTTTCTTCACTGTGAGTATCAGTCCATACTCCTGATAATGCTTTAGTAAGAGTAGTCTTACCATGGTCTACGTGACCAACTAAACCTATGTTAACATCTGACTGTACGTTCACAGATAACCACCTTTTTTAATAATTTTAATTCAACTTAAAAGTAAAATAAGAAAAATAGTGAAACTATTCTTCCTCTTCTTCATCAGCACCAATAATGTCAGCAATTGATTTGCTTCCAGCTTTAGTAACTACAGTGTTGATTTGTACGATATCTTCAGCGATAGTGTTTCCTCTAACGGTTTTTCTTCTTTTAACACCATCAGCTTTAGGATGATAACCAATACCACCAGTTAATAAACTTTTTATTCTTCTAGTACCTGAAACATCTTTTTTCATGGTGAAACCATTTTTGTCACTACCACCAGTGATTTTTAAAGTGTAACCGTCTAAACCAACAAGTCCACCATCGAATTCATCACCGATGACTAAACCGTTAAGTGCTTTAGCTTCTTCCACTTCAAATTGATGAGTTTCAGCTTTTTGAGACACAACTACTTTGTATGCCATGGTATTCCTCCATAATTTTTTATAAATAATAATTATTATTCAAATAAACCAAATTTACCCCAATCTGGATCGATTTTACGTTTAATTTCTAAAAATTCATATAAAGTCTCGAATTCATCTTCAGTCAATTTGTCTTTGAATTCTCTTTCAATGAATTTGTAATGCTTTTCAGGGATATCAACATATAATTCATCGCCTTCATCAAAATGTTTTCCCACAACAGCATCCTTAATAGCCATTGCAACCCTTTGGCCTCTAGGAATATCCGGTAATGTTTCACCCTTATCTTCCATACTGGCTATTACACCAACATATTCGCCGTTCTTGTTAATCAAAGTCTGACCCTGTTTGATTGTACCACTGAGTGATTCAATTCCAATAATTGCAGGCTTGCTTTGACGGAAAACTAATTTAGGTAATGACATAAACTTAGCAGGTTTGATAATAGCATCGTAAAACGCTTTCTTTTTAGCTTTTTCAAGTTCATCTATCCATTCCTCATAATCTTCAATAATCTGATAGATTACGTCACCCTTGAAGAGTTTAACATCGGAATTGTTTAAGTCTTCAACAGAATTTGGATGAACGTCAACATTGAAAGCAATGATAGCTCCAAGAGATTCATTTTCACTTAAAGCAATGGATGAATTGATAATATCTCTACGGTTTACATCACCAATGTCTGCTTCACGAATAGGAATATCCATTTCCTTTAAAAGTTTGACAATAGCTTCAAGTGAACCTAATGTATCTGCTTTAACCAAAAGACCTTCATCTTCAGTGCTGATTGTAATGTCCTCTATTTCTTTTAAGAGTTCCTCTTCGACATCCTCATCATCACTTAGAACTCTAAGCGGTGAGCCGGAAATGACATCATCTAAATTAGGAGCAGCTATCTTGATACCTGCAGCTGCAACGACTTCATCGAATTTCTGAAATTTCTTTTTAGAATCTCTCATTTCTTCAAGTGGAAGCGGTCTTAAAATAGAACGGATTTTAGTTGTCAGTACTTCGTTTGAAGAAGTCATTAAAGCAATTTCATCGTTAGTTCTTAAAACACCATCGTAAATAATACTATCAATAGTGAGACCTAAACCTACTTCTTCCTTAATCTCTAAAACAGTCCCTTTTGCAGGAGCATCTTCATTAATCTCTAATTGTTCTGTTAAATATTCCTGAGCCAACCCAAGCAGCATTGCTAAAACTTCAATGATTCCTTCACCTGATCTAGCACTTATCGGAATAATACTAATCTGTGAGGCAAAATTGCTGACTCTATCAAATCTTTCTGATTGGAAACCTTCCTTGTGAAGAATACCAACAAGTTCATAAACTTTAGTGTCCAAATCCTGTTTGACACTTTGAGCTTGTTGTTCAAAGGATTCCTTAAAAGAAACACCTTCATGTGTTTCCCAACCAAAAATCATGTCAATTTTATTAGCAACGACTATAAATGGAGTTCTGTACATCTTAAGAATATTTAATGCTTCATATGTTTGTGGTTTAAATCCGTCATTAATATCCACAATCAATACTGCCAAATCAGCTAAAGCACCACCACGTTTTCTCAAACTGGTGAATGCAGCGTGTCCGGGAGTATCAATAAAGAACAATCCAGGTATTAAATCTTTGATAGATAATTTTGAAATAAAATTTCCACAGATTTCTTCAATAGTATCGTTTGGGATTTCTGTAGCACCAATATGTTGTGTAATACCACCTGCTTCCTTATCTGCGATAGTACTACCTCTAATATAATCCAATAATGTAGTTTTTCCATGGTCTACATGCCCTAAAACTGATACAATCGGGGATCTGATTTTCATAATATCTTTTAAATTTTAAATTTATTCATAAATTAAATTGTTATCGACGATTTCATAATCGCAAATTTCATCTTCATTAAAGAATAGATTAATTTCTCTTTCTGCAGACTCAGGAGCATCTGAAGCATGAATAATGTTTCTACCTGTATCCATACCGAAATCTCCTCTGATAGTTCCAAGATCTGCTTCTAAAGGATTAGTTGCACCGACTAATTTCCTGATAGTGGTGATAGCTTCTTCCCCTTCGATGACCATAGCAAGGCATGGTGAAGAAGTAATGTATTCAACTAAACCTGGGAAAAATGGTTTTTCAGCATGTTCTCCATAATGAGTTTTTGCTAAATCTTCATCGATTTGAATTAATTTACAAGCAACGATTTGAAGACCTTTTTCTTCAAAACGGGATAAAATTTTACCCATAAGACGTCTTTGAACGGCGTCCGGTTTCATCATAACAAAACTTTTTTGAATCATTGTTTAACCCATTTAACTTTTCTTGGAACTCTTCCGAGTTTAATCATATTTTTTTCACATTTGCTGCTACAAAAGAAATAAATGGAACCGTCTTTTTTGACGTACATTTTTCCTGTACCTTCTTCTATTTCTTTATCACAGAATGAACAAGTTCTCATGTTCTTACACCTTCTTAAGGAGTTCTAATTTCCTTAGCTTCTCTAATTGTATCAAGTAACATTAAAATGTCGCCTTCTCTTACAGGACCCATAATGTTTCTTGTTAAAATTCTTCCTTTATCTCTACCATCGAGGATTCTGCATTTGATTTGCATTACCTCACCAG
>JAFUCN010000093.1 GCA_017459665.1 Methanobrevibacter sp.
AAAGAAATTTTGATATCAAGTTATGATGAGATAAACGACACCTTAGTTGGTAAAATTGATGGCAAAAATGGATATTGTGCCAATTATGGCATATCTGATGATGTTTTTTTAAACATTGACAAGAATAATATTCCAACATCATTCCACATTAACAATGCATCTAAAGTGTTTAATACCTCTAAAAAATTCTTGGAAAATTCCAATGTTAAAATTAACCTTGGATGCGACAGCATATTCATATATTTCACAATGTTTATTGAAAATTTGAAAATATGCTCTATTAAATGTGAAAATAAATGTGGAATACCAAATTTGGATTATGAAATAGACAGTAACTATTAATTAGTTACTTCTATTTTTAAATTTTAAATATAATCTATAAATACTAGTTTTTACATATTTTTTTTAAGTTTTAGTTTGGTGATTGTATGGAAAATCAAAACATAGACATTAAACCTGGAGATGAAATTGTCATCGTTGTGCCTGAAAGTGATGATGATGAAATTGTCATTGATTTGGATGAATTGGGAATTGATTTGGAGTCTTTAGGTGATGACGTTAATATTGTATTTCAAATTGAAGGCGAAGACGGTAGCGAATTTGTTTTAGAAGAATGTGATGATGGCGATGATGATGAGGATATTCTTGAAGCAACCGAATGGTATTTTGATGATGATCCTTATGAAATCGTCTATTATGAATTTCCATAGATGGTGATTTTAATGGATGACATTCCATATTATGTTTATGATGATGGTGAACAGTCTCACCATATGGATGCAGACGGTCAGGCCTACATTGACGATGGTGATTTGAAGGAATTGCTCCTTGACTTGCTTGGAGATGACATCAGCGAAGATGAAATTCAAAAAATTTTAAAGGCAGCTTCAGATGAAAATCTCTCAGAAGAGGATTTCGATAATCTGATTGATGAATTTATTTTAAAAAACAAATCTTAATTTTCCCTATTTTTAGCTAAAAAATAAAACATTTATATATAATGATAAATTAATATTTAATTATCATTATTCTTTAAGGCTCTTTTTTGCTCTCAAAAATTAAGCTATTAATTATCTTGCAAATAGTTTGATTGGAAAGAGGCTTATAGACTGCGATTATTATATTATTAATTATATTTATTTAGGTGAAATAATGGCAATTTCTCAAGGAAAATCAACAAGAAGTCCATCTGGTGCAAGAAATGTTGCAAACCGTGGAAAAAGGAAATCTGAATTAGGAAGAGATCCTGCAGAAACTAGATTAGATGAAAAAAGATTAAGAAAAATTAGAACCCGTGGCGGAAACGAAAAACTCAGATTAGCTACTGGTAATAAAATCAATGTAACTGATTCTAACGGAAAAACCCAAGTATTAGACATTCTTGGAGTAATTGAAAACTCTGCTAACCCTAACTACGTAAGAAGGAACATCATTACCAAAGGTGCTATTGTAGAAACTCCTGAAGGTAATGCTAAAGTAACATCCAGACCTGGTCAAGACGGTGTTATTAACGGAATCTTAATTTAAGGATTTTTCCTTTCTTTTCTCTTTTTTTTATTACAATTTTTTTAAATTTTAAATACTTCTTTTTACAAATATTATTTCATAATTTATTATTAATTAGGAGATAAAATGTCAGAAGATAAAATTAATATGAATCATGGTGCTGGCGGAGAAGTAATGGCTAATTTAATTGCTAGCACAATTTTAGACAATATCACTAAAAAAAGTGTAAATGATGGTATTAGTTTAGATGCCTTAGATGATGGAGCATCAATTCCATTAGGCGACTATGAGATAGTTTTAACAACTGATGGTCATACTATCGATCCGTTATTCTTCCCTGGTGGAGACATTGGAAGAATTTCTGCAGCAGGAACAATCAACGACGTTTCTGTTATGGGAGCTAAACCGTTAGCTATTTCCAATGCTATTATTATGCAGGAAGGATTTCCGATTGAAGATTTGGATAAAATCATGAAATCCTTAAACGAGACCTGTGAGGAAGTTGATGTGGCTGTAATTACTGGTGATACCAAGGTAATGCCTCAGGACAAGCTTGACGGTATTGTTATGGTAACAACAGGAATAGGAATAGCTAAAAAAGGCGAAGTTGTACGTGACTCCGGTCTTGAAGTAGGCGATAAGATTATTGTTACAGGCAGTCTTGGAGACCATGGAATGAGTCTCATGTCATTTAGGGAAGGTTTCGGCTTTGAAACCGATTTGAAATCTGATGTTGCTCCTATGTGGAATATAATTAATAAGGCTTTAGAAATCGGCGGAGTTACAGCTATGAAAGACCCTACCCGTGGAGGTTTTGCAAATGCAATCAATGAGATGGCCTCAAAAGCAGGTGTGGGAGTTGTCCTTGAACAGGAAGCAATTCCAATCAGGGAAGAAGTTCATGCTGTATCTGAAATGTTGGGAATCGATCCTTTTGAAGTGGCTAACGAAGGAAAAGTTGTAATGGGTGTCAAAGCTGACAAGGCTGATGCAATCCTTGAAGCCATTAAAGGTGAAAAATACGGTGAGAATGCAGCTATTATCGGTGAAGTCGTTGAAGGCGATTACGTTGTTGTAAACACCCCGATTGGTGGTGAAAGAATTCTTGAAGCACCAATAGCAGATCCGGTTCCTAGAGTTTGCTGAGGTGATAATATGGTAAGTGTCTTTACAAGAAGAATTGTTGCATATGTAATGGATTTCTTTGTTGTTTCAGCATTTATGTGGGTTATTTCATATTTATTATCATTAATCATAAGTCCTAATGGATTTTACAATGTATATCAGGCACTTTTGATAATTGTGCCTATACTGATAATGATTTACTTTATATTATGTGAAAAATTCTTTGGCGCAACTGTCGGTAAATCCTTGATGTATCTGCAGGTCATTTCAAACAACGGCCGTGAGATTTCCTGGCCGCAGGCAATCGTACGTAATTTAACCAAAATCTACTGGTTCCCTATATTGTTTGACTGGATTATCGGAAAAATCCTAAAAAAAGACAGAATATTGAATGAAATTACAAAAACAGTTGTTATTGATGAGCTTAGATAAGCTCACTACTTATTTTTTTGATTTAAATGATTAAGAAAGTCCAGGTTTTGTGGTACTTGAACAAAGAGGATTTGGAAAACTACTGCATTGATTTTAAAGAGTACAAATCCCATAAGCTTGACGGTTATGAGATAGTTGACGTTGACGAGGATTTAATCTATGATTTGTGCGATAGGGACCCTGACAGACTTGAACCTATCGGTTACTTTAAAAACCTAAAAGAGATTGAAAATTACGTTGCCGATACCATCACAAACAATGAATTTGACCTTGAACTTGACTCACCTGAGCTTAAGGCAAAAATCAATAATGCCATTGACTCAATTGACTTTTCAGGTGAAGACTACTACATTTCCATTGGTGACGGACTTGGAAGTGAAGGCAATGTCATTGCAGGCTGGTTTGATTCACTTAAAAGAGAATACTCAAGTTCCTCAAAGGACAATGTATGGGTTTTGGCTGTAACAGGTTATGACCCTTATGAGCTGTCCCTGACAGGAAAGACTCTATCATTTATTTTGGCTGACATTTTAAACCTGAATGAATCATCACTTGACAGTCTGATTCCAAATAAGGGAAGAATTACTGTTGAAGAGTGGAACAGTATTCTTGATAAGGTTTATGCTAAAAACAAGATTTATCTGGGATTGAACAGGGCTGTTTAGATTTCTCCTTTTTTAAATTCGCTTGGCGGGAAATAGGATATTTCTGCCAGGTTATTGTCAATCAGTGCTTTGTTGATGTCCATTGTATCACTATAGACTATTGCAAGGGTTCTTCCGTATTTGTCCTGTGGTGTTTTGTTGTCGATGTCAAGATAGACTGTTTTTGAAAGGCATTCTTTTTCTGTGAATTTTTTGGCTTCGTCAAATCCGATTTCTCCCTGTGAAGGTGTATTGACTTGGCTTAGCTGCACTCTTCCAACGCCATATACCTGAATGGTGTTTGCATCAATCACGTCAACGCATTTTCCGCTGTCGTCATAGTGTATGGTAGTGTTATTGATTTTGATTGTTCCGTTCTTGGCGGTTCTGCTTGAATCTTCTAAAAACACATTGGCAACAGTAAAGCCAATGGTAATTAGAAAGATAACAAGTAGTATTAAAGAAATTCTACGCTTTTGCATGTTCACAGTCGTCTTTAAATCTGCAGGATTTACATTTTTTAGGATTTTTAGTTGGAATGAATGGTTTTTGTTCTTCAAAAAGACCATGCATTCTGTCGATTGTAAATTTGATTTCCTTTTCAACTTCTGGTGTGAATATTTCAATCCAGAAAAGGTTTTCTGTTCCGCGCTCTCTTAGGGCACCCTTGATTTTCCTGGTCTCACCAGTCATGTCTTTATATGCAAGGCAGTATGCCCTTACCTGATTCATTGTTGACTGGTAAGGTGTTCTTCCGGGTTTGTCATCGATTATCACGATTTCATCAGGTTTCATCCATATTTCATCGATATATCCTCTGATTCCATAATCCGGTGCAATCACAAAGCATTCTCTGGACATTGAAGCTTCCTTTTTGGATTCCTCAACTGCGTTTTCAAAGGTTGTTGGTGTTGAAGCTTCTTTGAAAATGTCTTCAAGTTCCTGGTGAATCTGACTTCCATGTGTCATTGCAGGTGTAGCCTGTGTTTTTATACCTTTTATGTATTCGAGATATAGCTGGTATTCGCAATATCCCTGTTGGTTGAGCCAACTAATAGGGAAATTGTTTTTACCTTCAATAATCTGAAGACCTTTTATTGAAGGGTGGTCTTTAATTGAGTATTCCTTTTCAAATCCGGTAATGTTTTTTTGTTTCATGAAGTTACTTTGTTGTTTTTGATACTTTTAGATTTTGGTTTTGGATTTTTTGATGTTATTTAAGTGGTGTTGGGGCATTAATTCAAAAAAAATACTATGTGTAAAAAAGGAAGTTATAAAACACATATCAAAGCTAATTTCATTTAAACCATTTGGTCTATCTATTAGAAAACTTCGGTTTTACCCAACTACGCTTCCCTTTCGACATCATAGGTTGTTAAGCCATCAATAGATTAATAGCCAACAAAAGATAGTAACTTGCTAAAAAAGTATAGGAGAAAGCAAGCACCATATTTTCGACAGCCATGTTTCGTCCTCCATAGTGAATATGAAGTATTCAAATGATATTTTCTCGTTTAATATCATAATATGCCTCTTTTATTTTGTCTTATTATGTTTGTGTTTTAGAATTTTTATCATGTTTCTATAAGTATTTAAAATCGATTGTTTTTAAAAAACAATAATTATATGCCTTAATAATCTTATAATACTAATGAAATATTGCTTTAATGATGTAATTAATTAAAATTAGAAAGTTTTATATGTTGGTATTTTCATAAAATTAAATAACATCTGAAGATGTTGGCGGTCATGTTTGACTGTTTTATTTTGTCTTAGTGCATTGCCTCGACTTTTCTAGTCGGGGATTAATTGCACATTACATTTCATCTGCTCTCGCTTTTTTTATATATTATGAACTTTAAAATAATTTCATGCACAAGGTTAAGGCTAAAAGTATCTTATCTGCTAAAAATGGAATGAACCTGTACAGGGGATGCACTCACGGCTGCATCTACTGTGATTCAAGAAGTGATGTCTATTCAATGAATCACAAATTTGAAGATATTGAAGTTAAGGAAAATTCCATTGAACTGCTTAAAAAAGAGCTTTTAAAAAGGCCAAAGGCAATGATTGGAACAGGGGCAATGACTGACCCATACGTTCCGCTTGAAAAGCATTTGAAATACCTTAGAAAATCTTTGGAATTGATATATCGATATGGTTTTGGATTTACATGCATCACCAAATCAGATCTGGTTTTGCGAGACTTGGATTTGCTTAAAAAAATCAATGAAAAGTCAAAGGCCGTTGTTCAGATGACTCTGACAACTGCAGATGATGACTTGTGCAAAATCCTTGAGCCGAATGTCTGTCCAACTTCAAGGCGCTTTGAGGTTTTAAAGACTTTAAAACGTGAAAAGATACCGACTGTCGTGTGGTTATCTCCGATTTTGCCCTACATTAACGATACTTATGAAAACATCGATGCCATTTTGGACATGTGCATTGAGGCTGATGTAAAGGGAATTGTCTGTTTCGACATTGGGATGACTCTCAGGGATGGGGATAGGGAGTATTTCTACTCAAAGCTTGATGAACACTTTCCGGGCCTTAAGCAGAGATACATCAAGGAATTTGGAAAAGCCTACTCAATAGCATCACCGAATAATGATAAGTTAATGAAATTGTTCATGAAAAAAACATCTGAAAATAACATTTTAAACAAGTCTGATGATGTTTTTGACTATTTGTGGCATTTTCCACAAAAAACATACCAAACCAAACTATAAATATCCATTTTTTTAAATATTTATATATGGATTTTGATGATTTAAACATTCGGGATGAAATAAAAAAGGCCATTGGCGATATGGGATTTACAAAGCTCACTCCAATTCAAAAAAGAGCCATTCCAGATGCACTAAAAAGCATTGATTTGATTTGTCAAGCACAGACTGGTTCAGGTAAAACACTTGCCTTTGCAATACCTGTTTTAAATAAGATTTTCATACCTGACAGGTCTCCCCAGGCCATAGTATTGTGCCCTACACGTGAGCTCTGCATGCAGGTTGCAGGAGAAATCACAAAAGCAGCATCTAAAATGAAAAAGCTTAAGGTTCTGGCAGTCTATGGGGGCCAGCCTATAGGTAAACAGACACGTGTCCTAAAAAAGGGTGTTCATGTTGTTGTTGGAACTCCGGGCCGTGTGATTGATCACATCGAACGTGGAAACCTTGATTTGATTGGTGTTGAAAGCGTTGTATTGGATGAAGCCGATGAAATGTTGGAAATGGGTTTTAGAGAAGACATTGAGTTTATCCTGGCAGCAACTCCTCGCCAAAGACAGACCATGCTTTTTTCAGCTACCATTCCATCTGAAATTCGCCAAATTGGTGAAGTCTATCAGAAAGATCCTAAATTCATTAAAATCACGTCAACTAAAAAAACTGCTCCCAAAATTGCACAATATTACATTGAGTGCGATATTAAAGACAAATTTGACTATTTATGTCGTCTGCTTGACATTCAGGATTCAAAATTAATTTTAATATTCTGCAATACCAAAAAGAGTGTCAATTACATTTCAAAGCACCTGAAAAAGCAGGAATATCTTATTGATGCAATACATGGTGACATGACCCAAAAGGCAAGGGATAAGGTAATGAACAAATTCAGAAACGGCAACATCAGCATTCTGGTTGCAAGCGATGTGGCTGCACGTGGACTTGACATTAGTGGTGTTGATGTTGTAATAAACTATGATGTCGCCCAGAACAGTGATGATTATACTCACCGCATAGGAAGAACCGCCCGTGCCGGCAAAAGCGGTGAAGCTTTTAATCTGGTCAGCAGTGATGAAATTCCTCGTTTCAATAAAATTAAAAAGTCCAATAAGATTTCAAAGCGTGAAATCCCCACGCATGGTGAAATAGAGGAATTCAAAAACAATCTGATTTTAAAAGAAGCTTTGAAAATTATTGAAAATGAGAATATAGATGAGTATGAAAAAATAATTAAAAGGAATGATTTGGACTCATCTAAAATAGCAGGTGCCTTTTTGAAAATGTTAAGGCAAAATTGATTATTTTGCCCCGTCGATTATATTGAATTTGATTTTTTCAGCTTCAAGTTCACGGGTGAACGCTTTGCTCATGTCTCCGACACAGATTGCAAGAACATTCAAACCTTTTCTTGCAGCATTTGCAGTTGCCTGTGGAGCTGCAAACTCAATATTTAACGGTAATCCTAATTTATTTACAACGGCACGTGATACGGTACCTGCAACAGCTATTTTATTGAACTCTTCGCCGGTGTTTGTTCCCTTAGTGTAAACGTTATTAATTAAATCCAAATCGCAGGCTTTTGAACCGCCATCCTTAATGGTTGGAACGATGATGACTGTTACTTCACCGACATTCATGTCGATTATGCCTGTTAAATTGGTTAGTGACACATCCATTCCAGCTTCTGCATCTTCCATTACGATACCGGTTGCGTTTTCCTCTTTTTTGTGAGCATATAATACTCCGCCGTCCATGTACAATCCGACAATGTCTTCTTTTTTAAGGTCTTCTGTTGCAATTGCCGGCCAGATGGTTTTGTAATGATTCATGGTTTCAAGTACTGAATCAGAGTATTTCCTTAAACTTATAGCATCTTTTTTAACTTTATCGATACCGGATTGTGTTATTTTGTAAGGGGACCTTCCATCTTTGGAGGTTATGTATCCCAGTTCTATTAATGTTTTTATATTTTCAGAAACAGCCTGGATGGTTATTCCGAGTTTATTAGCCAAATCTTTTTGTTTGAGATGCGGATCCTGTTTGGATATTTCACTTAAAATTTGAAAATGAGTAAGTGCACCTCTTTTTTTAAATGCTTTCATCATTATGTCATTCCTCAATTAAACTTGATTAAATATATTTTTTAACTTTATGGTATATAAAGTTAATTTGTAAGTTTGCCTTCAAGCTTATTGTTGAATTGTTCAATAAATTCATCTTTTTTATCGACAGGTATATAAGCTCCACATGCCATGGCATGTCCGCCTCCGGTTCCACCAATTTCTGATGAAACCTCACGTATAAGGCTTCCAAAATGAATTCCATCATATGACAAAAGTCTAGAGCATCTTAAAGATACTTTCAAGCCATCATTATCTGTTTGTGTAAATCCTATTACTGGTTTTTTCCAATTGCAGTATCCAAGTATCATACCAGTTATTGTACCAACAATCTCTGGCTTGATGCCTGTACCGTCGAAGTACTGGAGGTTTTCAAGTTCAATTATACTTGTGTCGCCGGTCACTTTTTCAATTCCTTTTGCAAGATTTACACGATGATTTTTGGCGATGTGTTCAAGTTCATCAAGGTAGAGTAAGCGGTCACCCTTTAAAACTTCCATTGCCACTTTCTCTTCATGGTTTCTTCCACATGCATTCATGGCGGTTGAAAACTCTGAACCGTCTCTTAAAAAACTTGTTTCATCCTCTTTCAGGAAGGTATATGCGTCTCCAATAATCAGTTTTGGAATGTGCTGAACGTATCTTCCTGGAACAACCTTTGACAACATTTCAACAAGCTTTTGAAACAATTTTGCCTTATCCTCGTTTGTAAGTTGGTTTAAGGTTTTTCTGTTATGCTTTTCATCGATTCCAAGTTCTTCAAGAATTGCCATGCACTCTGTGGTGTTGTTTGTAATTGGAAGTTTAACGTCACTAAAATAGGAAAGCGCTATAAATAACGGTCTTGTGTTACGTCCATAAATGTTTAAATCGTTTTTTGTAACTTCAAGATATCCTCCGTCAATGGCGTCCTGCTGTATGATTTCATTCAATCCTTCAAAGTGTCCTGAATGAGTGTTCTGCATGTCTCCGATTGCAGACAGTACTCCAATCCAGCTTAGGTCATCATATCCGAATTCCTTTGCAAGAAAATAGCATAGTCCTCCACCGCAAACATAGTATGATCCGTCAATTCCATGATGAATAGGGTTTATTTCAAGGTATTCGTAGGATTTGTCGTTTTTATAATCCAGTTGCCTTAATGGCGGGTGGTGGTCCAGGATAAGGATTTTTTGACCTTCCTTTGCTTTGGTGTCTATTTTTTGGCCTGAACCCAAATCGGAAAAGATTGTAAGTTCATGTTTCAGGTCAATGTCATCCAAAACGTCGAGGTTTACGAATTCGATTTCATGAGCTTTATTTTGTCTGTCAAGTATGGTTGATAGGATTGCGCCGGAGCAGATTCCATCGCAGTCTATGTGTGAGTAGACTTTAATGTCTTTTGCATCTTCAATAATTTGTCTTGCCTGATGGTATTGCTCCTGCATTAATTGTGGTATTTGCATATAAATCAGTTTCTAATCTCTTTAATCTTTAAGCTTATTTCACGTATCAGTTCTAGTTTTGTTCCTTCCCATTCAACAAGAACTCTTCCTGACTTTTCATACCATTTGCCAGGATATGAAAATTCTTTTTGAATGTTATAGGTTAAGCCCAGTCTTTTTAGGGCTCTTTCGATATCACTTAATGTAGGGTCTTTAACAGCATCTTCCTTTGAGATTTTACGCCCTTCGTTAAGTGAGAGGTTTTCATTTAGGTATTGTGGCCAGATTGTAATCATAATTTCACCTATTTAATTTGAGTTTCAAAGATTTCAAGGGCATCTTTAACTACCAAATCCATATTATAATATTTGTATTTTGCAAGTCTGCCTGCAAAGATTACATTTTCCTCTTTTTGCATTTCAGCTTCATATAATTTGAATTTGTCAAGGTATTCCTGTGTCGGGTAAGGATAGCATTTCTCACCGTTGAAACCAGGATACTCTTTCATAATGGCAGTTTTGCCTTCAACTTCCTGTCCGGTTAGTTTTTTAAACTCGGTTATTCTTGTAAAGTATGGGTGGTTAGGATAGTTTACAACGCCGACTTCCTGATATGAATCTTCATCTATTATTTCATATACGAAGTTAAGGCATCTGTATAACAGTTCTCCATACTTGTAATCATAAAAGTAATCGATTGGGCCGGTATAAATCAGTTTTTCGTAATTGATTTTATCTATATAGTCCTTGTAATCTGATTTAAGTCCGACATGGATCTTGTCGGATTTGATCATGTTTTCACACATTTTGGTAAATCCTTCCTTTGGCATTCCCTGATAGGTGTCTTCAAAGTATCTGTCGTCATGATTGAAACGGAAAGGAATCCTTGAAATTACAGATGGACTTAAATTGGCAGCTGATGTTCCCCATTGCTTTTCTGTGTAGTTTTTAAACAGCTTGTTGTAGATGTCACGACCGGCATTCTTTAAAACAACATCCTCTGATGATTTTATCTCATCTATGTCTTCTTTATGCTCGTCAATCCACTTATGCATGGACTCTTCATTGAGGTCCAAATCATAAAGTGCATTTAAGGTATCAATACAGATTGGCATAGGGACAAGCTTTCCGTCAACGCAGCTTAGGACTTTATGCACGTAGTCTGTCCATTCTGTAAA
>JAFUCN010000094.1 GCA_017459665.1 Methanobrevibacter sp.
TATATTGTTATGCCAACTCAACATGATGCTAGTTAAAAAGAACCAGAAGTTGCATAATCTTGATTCTCCTTTGTTGATTGGTGATGTTCAAGATAATGATGTTGTAAAAAAGATTAGAGAACATTGTTTCATTGAAACTCACGAAAAAGTTCTACCACTTATGCATATTTTTCAATCAACTTTATACAAATATTTTGAATTAATATTCATGAAAAGAAAAAGTAGCTATTAATTATATATAATTTAAAAAAGTAAAATATTATTAATTAACATAATTGAGGTATTACATGAAAGGAGATGTATATTACGGTAAAGGTATCAGAGAGCTAAAAGACGAATATCCTGATTTATACGAGTTAGTGTCCAGCATTAACGAAACTGTATAGGACGGTAAAGTCTTGGATTATAAAACTCAAAAATTAATTGCTATCGGTATTACTGCATCCCGTGCAGATCCAAGAGCTACCAAAAAACAGATTAGAAGTGCAATTGAAGTATTGGGTATTACCAAAGAAGAAATTGTAGATGTTTTAAGAGTTGTGTTATTGACTTCAGGTATGCCTGCATTTTCCAAATCACTTCAGATATTAAACAGCGTTACTGATGCTATTGAAGAAGAAAGAGAAGATAAAGCTTAACTTTCTTTTATTCTTCTTTTTTTGTTTTGTGTTTTGTTTCTATTTCTATTTCACATTCAGCATTATTTTTTAATATTGCTCTTTGAATTTTGTGCCTTCCTGTTTTTGGTGAAGGTTTAATCTTTTTAATCTTTCTAGCTTCACATCTTATTTTTTCACCTTTTAGTTTATCTCCTTTTTCAAGATAAGTTGTCATATTAACACTTCATAATATCTAACATTTAACTGAATACCTTTTTCTTCAAGTTCATCGATGATATCATCAACATCAAACAGGTCTAATCTCAAATCATAGACAATATCTGAAATGTCTGGGTTTTCATGGATTTTACAGTATTCAATTATTTCATCCTCTTGTTGTGACTTTGGGATTTCTCTTAATGTAACTTCTCTAAGTTCATTTTGTTCAAAATCATTATTGAAATAGGCCATTCTTGCAATTAGATTTATGGCACTATTTTCTTTGGTTTTGTATTCATTGTAATTTTTGATTTCTGGAAATAGGACTATTGGACAGATTATGTTTTCAATTAATGGTTCAATGTTGCTGTAGAGGTCATTAAAATTATCTAACATTCCATTGAAAAACATGTTCTCATCTACTGGGATGTTTAAGAGTAGTTTTGTTTCTGTTGTCCAGCTTAAATCATCACATACTTCAAGACTATAATTGGATTCTGGAAACAGTTTCTTTACATGAGGAGTTATTGCATTAAGTATTTCGATGCCCATATCATTTTCATCAAGAAAGTTTTCCACATCTTTTGGACAAATTAATGTGTACTGTTTTTTAATCTGATTTAATTGTGTTTTATCCATATTACCACGCCATTGATTTCACTTTGAAAAATTGCTTTTACTTTGTAAAATTGTTCTACTATTGTTATAAAAGACTTATTTTTTAATTAAAGACTAATATTTTGTTGGTTATATAAATACTTATTCTTTATATTAGTTTATATCAATCTTGCTTTTATCGCGTAATAATAATATTAAAAAATTGAATATATATCTTATTTTTATATTTAAAAGAGTTTAGGGGATTATTGAAACGGTTTTTAAATTATTTTTAGGTATACCAAAATATTTATATTAAAAATTCTAAACTAGTATCATAAAATTTTTAGAGTGATACATTTGAGATATCGTGGAAGATCATCAATCGGATTTGAATTAGGTAAGTTTGTTTTTTCAGAACTGTTAAGTGCATCCCACAAATCAAGGTGGCGAATTGGAAATAATATCAAAATCTGTATCTTATGCGGTAAATGTGAGGCAGTTTGTCCGCAGAGTGCTATTTCTGTAAGTGTCCATAATAAAACATGGACTTTAAACAATATGCGATGCAATCAGTGTCTTAATTGCATTGTCAGATGTCCTAAACGTTGTCTTTCTCAGGTTTCACTATAATTTTTAGGTAATCCTAAACTTTAAATATTAGGTATGCCTAAAATATTATTGCTGAGCTTTTTATTTTTACAAACAATAAGGAGAGTAGAAAAATGGCAAACAGAGAATTTTTTGATAAATGTATGGAACATAAGCATGCATTAATTTTTGCAGCAGGAATTGCAACTGCTATCTTTGGTAAAAAAGTAATTGAATCTAAAACTGTAAAAGATGCTGCAACCAAAGGTATGGCTAATGTCATGTCTGTTAAAAGAGATGCAGAAGAAACCTTTCAGGACATGAAAGAAAATGCTGAAGAAATTGTTTTAGATGCTCACGAAGAAGACAAAAAAGAAATCTACGTAGAATCTAAAGATTAAATTTATTTTTAAGGTTTAAAAAATGAAATATGAAGTGATGTATAATAACGGATCTCGTTTAAGGGTCCGTTCAGGCCAATGGGCTTTTACAAAACGTGAAGGCTACGGGTTGGCTTCATTACTTTTAGAACATGATTTTATCCATGAAGTTTTAACATCTCATAGAAACGGCAGTATCTTGATATATTACGAAGAAGGCAATGTAAATAAAATATTTGATATTCTTGATGATATTACCTTAGATGACTTGTTTGAAGCGGAACCGACACAAAATCAGGTTTCAAAGGAAATAAGTGAAGATTTCTATCTAAAATTATCCAAAATGATATTGAACAGGATTGGATATAGAATATTCTTGCCGATACCAATCAGAAATGCCCTGACTATCTATCATGCAATGGAATACATATGGAATGGACTTGACAGCCTGACCAGTTTTAATGTTGATGTGGCGCTGCTTGATGGAGCAGCTGTTGCAGGCGCATTAATGCAAAGACAATACCAACCGGCAAGTTCAATGATGTTCTTGTTGTCAATCTCCGATGCACTAGAAGACTACACAGTACAGAAAGCCAAAAGCACACTAAAAGACAGCTTGGCTTTAAACATTGATACTGTATGGGTAGTAGGAGAAAATGGCGAGGAAAGACAATGTCCTGCCATTGACATTAATAAAGGTGATAAGGTCAAAATCCATATGGGTGACGTAATACCTGTGGATGGAAAGGTAATTGATGGGGGTGGAATGGTTAATGAGGCTTCAATGACTGGCGAGCCATTGGCTGTTCATAAAAGTCCTGGAAAAACTGTCCATGCAGGAACCGTTGTTGAAGAAGGAAATCTTATAGTTGAAGTTTATTCAATGGATAAGGGAACAAGATTAAATAAAATCATTGATTTGATTGAAAATTCAGAAGATTTAAAGGCTGAAACTCAAAGCAAAGCTGAAAAACTGGCTGATTCAATTGTTCCGTACAGTTTCCTTGCAACTGCACTGACATATCTGATTACAAGAAACCCAACTAAGGCATTATCCGTTTTGATGGTTGACTTTTCATGTGCAATCAAACTGACAACACCTTTATCCATCATATCTGCAATGCGTGAAGCATCAGATAACAGAATGATGATAAAAGGTGGTAAATTCCTTGAAAGCTATGCAAATGCCGACACTATCGTATTTGACAAAACAGGAACTTTAACTAACGCAACTCCTCAGGTTGTGGAAGTTATTCCGATGTCAAAAAGATACACTCGTGATGAAATCTTAAGGATGGCTGCATGTATCGAGGAGCATTTCGCACACAGTATTGCAACAGCTATCGTAAAACAGGCCGAAAAAGAAGGTCTAAAACACGAAGAGGACCACAGTGAAGTTGAATATATTGTAGCTCACGGTATTGTAACAGAATATGATGGTAAACGTGCTGTAATCGGATCCAAACACTTCCTATTTGATGATGAGAAGGTTAAGGTAACCAAAACTCAAGAGAAAAAACTTAAAAAAGAGGAAAATGAACATTCTGTTGTTTATCTTGCAATTGACGGTAAACTTGAAGGAATCATTTGCATTGACGATCCTGTACGTGAGGAAGCAAAATATGTCATTGAAGAGCTTAAGTCTTTAGGCATTGAAAATGTCATAATGCTTACAGGGGACAGTGAAAGCGGTGCCCGTGCAGGTGCTAAAGCATTGGGAATCACAGATTATCGCTCACAAGTACTTCCGGAAGATAAATCAAGAATCATTGAAGAATTAAAACAGGAAGGAAGAACAGTAATCATGGTTGGGGATGGAATTAATGACTCTCCAGCTCTTGCGGCTGCAGACGTTTCTGTTTCAATGAAACATTCCTCTGATATCGCACGTGAAGTTGCAGACATTTCACTTCTGTCAGATGATTTGTATGATCTTGTAACACTTCGTAAGTTAAGTACAGGAATGCTTGATAAAATCAACGACAATTACAGAAATATCGTAGCAGTAAACGGTTCATTGCTTGTTTTAGGAGTTTTAGGAGTTATTCCACCTTCAACATCCTCAATGATACATAATTTATCTACAATGCTGTTTGGTGCTATGAGTACCAAATCTGTTCTAAAAGATGAAGACTATAACAAAGGCATAGAAGTAGAGGCAATTGAAGTTGCCGACGCTTCTTAATTATTTTTTTTTCAAAGTTTTTATATTATGAAAACATAACTAACTATGTATAAAAATTTAATTAAGTGATGTGATGTTTGATAATTATAAAAATAAGTTTATTCCTTTTATTGTACCGATAATTTTAATCTTTTTTTGGTATTTGATAACTAATGGAATGGGTTTATTTTCTTCATATATATTGCCTGGCCCTATTGATGTGGTAAATTCCGCATGGACAGTCATTGAAAACGGAAAACTCTTGACCAATACTATTGATACTTTGTTTAAAGTATTTGCAGGTCTGATTTTGGCATCTGTTATTGCAATTCCTGCAGGAATATTGCTTGGATGGTATAAAACCTTGGAAGACTTATGCACATTTGTAATTAGTGTTTTAAGGCCGATTCCGCCTGTTGCATGGATTCCATTTTCAATTTTGTGGTTCGGTATAGGAACTCTTCCAGCTGTCTTTATTATATTCATGGGATGTGTATTCCCAATTTTGGTATACACTATTGATGGTGTAAAGAGAACTGATAAAGTTCTGGTTGAATCTGCTCAAACTCTAGGAGCAAATGATTGGAATGTCTTAAAAAGAGTAGTGCTTCCTTCTGCTGTGCCGTATGTCGTTTCTGGACTAAAAGTTGGAATAGGTATTGCATTGATGTGTACTATTTCAGCGGAAATGATTGGTTCAAGCAGCGGATTAGGTTATATGATTTTAACTGCAACAAATCTGTTCGATACAGGTACTACTGTAGTTGGTATGCTTGTTATCGGATTGATTGGACTTGCATTTGACTTTGTATTTACAAAAGCTCAAGATAGAATATTCTGGTAGGTGTGTTAAATGTCAATTGAAATTAAAAATATTAATAAAACTTTTGAAAGTAAAAAAACAGAAAAATTATCTGTTTTGGAAGACATTAACTTGCACATTGATGATGGTGAGCTAATCTGCCTTTTGGGACCGTCCGGTTGTGGAAAAACAACCCTTTTAAGATTGATTGCTGGTCTTGACCATCCTACCTCCGGTGAGATTGTTGCAAACGGCGAAGTTGTCAAAAAACCGTCAGGGGACAGAGCTGTTATTTTCCAGCAGTATTCCCTATTCCCTTGGTTGACTGTTCTGCAGAATGTTACATTCGGTCTTGAGATGACAAAGCAGGGTTCCAAAGAGGAAAATATTGCTGCTGCAGAAAGATACCTTACAAGTGTCGGTTTAATTGACTTTAAGGATAGCTATCCCCATGAACTTTCAGGTGGTATGAAGCAAAGGGTTGCAATTATTAGATCTTTACTTAATCATTCACCAATTTTACTTATGGATGAGCCGTTTTCTGCATTGGATATGCAAAATAGACACAAGCTTCAAGAACAGCTTATAGGAGTTTGGAAGAGATTTGAAAACACAATAGTTTTTGTAACTCACGATGTTGATGAAGCAGTCTATCTGGCTGATAAAATTGTAATTATGGATAAAAATCCGGGAAAAATTGCAAAAATAGTTGATGTTGGCATTGAAAGGCCAAGAAAAAGAGAATCAGCCGAATTTATAGAGCTTCAGGAATCAATTGTTGAAAATTTAGATATGGGTGAATAGTTATAGTTTAGCTATTAAAGTCCCATAATTTCCATTTTTTATTCCTTCATAAACATAATCAAGGGATTTTAAAATAGAAGTTTTTAAATCATTATCTTTAGCCAAATAGGCAACGATGGCTGATGATAAGTTACATCCGGTACCATGCAGATTGTCTGTTTTTATTAATTCCTGTTTTTTTATAGTAATTTCTCCATCAATGTTTATGGTGTTAATTCCATTTAGATGGCCGCCGGTAATGATGTTATTACATTTAATATTTTTAGATGCTTCAATTGCATCTTCTTTAGTTTCAATTGTTAAACTGGTTAATTTTTCAGCTTCTGTGATATTGGGTGTGGTTAGAATAGATTTTGGAAGTAAATATTTATTTAAAGCACTTGCTAAATCTTCTTTAGTCAAATCTCCTCCGGAGGTTGCAACCATAACAGGATCAACTACTGCTTTTAAATCATATTCTTTTATTTTTTCAGAAATCAATTTGATAATCTCTGGTGAGTATAACATTCCTGTTTTTATAAATTTAACTTCATATGAATCCATTACTGAATCAATCTGCTCTGAAATATATTCTTCACTAACAGGTTGTGTTGAAAAGAATCTATATGGATTTTGGGCAGTTAATGAGGTTACAATACCTGTTCCATAAACGCTGATTGCCTGAAATGTTTTCAAATCAGCAAAAACCCCTGCTCCTGCTGATGGATCAACACCTGCAATGCTCATTACAATCATCTAATCAGCTCTTGTAACTTTTATTCTTTCAGAGCCACGGAAAGGCTCAAAGGTTACCTTCAACTCCTTAAGGTATTTTCTGGTGTGGGTTTTTTCACCGTGAATCATTATTTCACCCAAATCCTCAGCAGTATTGACGTCTAAAGCCATAAATAATGAATCATGAACCTGTGGGTTTAACTTTTTCCTTTCGGCAGCCTGCACATGTTCCTTATAACTGAATCCTTCAAATCTTGTACGGATAGCTAACGGTTTCATAATAATCATGTTGGTTCCACCGCCTTTTGAGGGAACAATAATGAAGTCCAGAGATTTGGATGCATCAATAAGCATTTGGATATTTGTTTTTCCGATTAATGGAATGTCTGAAGGAACAATAATGATTTTTTTTGCTTTTCCTTTGCAATATTTCATTGCCTGTGTCAATGCCTTGTTCAGGTTTGAATTTTCATCTTCCAAAATGGTGTCTAAGTTAAGGCTTTCTGCATAACTTAAAACATCTTCATCCCTGCTGATAATGAATATCTTATCCACATATTTCTTTAAAGTGCCAGTTACGTCTTGAAGCATTACTTTTAGAAGTTTTTCCCTTTCCTCTTCTGATAGAAAGGGAGAAAGTCTTGTTTTTGCATTCTTGAACTTGCTGACTGGAATTATTGCGTAGATGTCATCCATAATATCACTAGTAGGTTTTAGCTATTAAAGCAACATATTTTGCATCTTTGCCGCTTGCAATGCATTTGCCTTCAGATACTTCTTCCTGAATACCTAAAACGTCATAACCTGTTTTTTCTTCAATTTCATGGCCGACTTCTTCATCTCCGCACCAGTAGAACTTAACGACATTTCCACCTTCGACAAGTTCGGGAATCTCTTCAAGAGTTTCTGCAAATTTAACGTGTTCTGCCTGGAAGTCCCATGACTGTTTGGATAAGTTTTCAGAGGATTTGTTGAGTAATTCAATGACATTTTCTGCTAGATTATCATCTAAGGAAATTTCAACTTTTTCTTCTGTGTCTCTGCTCATTGCTATTGTGATATTGTTTTCTAAATCACGTGGTCCAAGTTCAAGTTTGACTGGTGTTCCTTTCAACTCCCAGTCGTTGAATTTCTTACCTGGTCTGATATCCCTGTCATCGATATTTACTCTAAGACCTCTTGCTTCTAAAGCTTCTTTAATCTCAGCGCATTTTGCCAAAACTTCTTCTTTTCCTTTTTTAAATAGGATAGGGATAATTGTTACCTGATTCGGTGATACTTTCGGTGGTAAACGTAAACCCTTTTCATCCCCGTGAACTGAAATTAGTGAAGCTATTACTCTATCGGATACTCCAGCACAGGTCTGGTAGACATATTTGTGTTCCCCATCCTTGTCTTCGAACTGGATATCGAATGTTTTTGCAAAGGTCTGGCCTAAGTTGTGGATTGTACCAATCTGTAAGGTTTTTCCGTTAGGCATGATTACATCAAAAGCCATTGTGTAGTCAGAACCTGGAAACTTGTCCCAGTCAGGTCTTTTTGAAATTAAATATGGAATTCCCAAATCATCAAAGAACTGTTTGTATCTTCCGATAAAGTCCTGAATCTGTTCATCGGATTCTTCTTTGGTTGCATGTGCAGTATGAGCTTCTTTGAATGTGGTGATTTCACGAACACGTATTAAAGGTCTTGTATGTTTTGTTTCGTATCTGAAAGTGTTAACTATCTGATACATTTTGATTGGCAAGTCAATATGTGTCCTGATCCATAGGGAAAACATCGGATAAATTGAGGTTTCACTGGTTGGTCTTAATGCCAGATGTTCATTCAAGTCATTTTTACCGCCTTTTGTAACCCAGAATACCTCTTCTTCAAATCCTTTTACGTGTTCTCCTTCCTTTGCAAGTTCGCTTTCAGGAACTAAAAGAGGGAAAAGTACTTCATCATGGTCTGTATCCAGTAACTTTTTAATAATGTTCATTGCATGTTTTCTGATTTGAAAACCGTATGGTCTCCAAACTGCCATTCCTTTAATAGGATATCTTGAATCGGTTATGTCTGCGTTTTCTAAAATATCATGAAACCATTCGTCAAAATTTTCCACCGTATCACCTAAAATAATTTTTATAATATTAAATTATCTGTTTTTAATAAGTATTAAACTTATTTGATAATTATCAAATATTTAGATGTTAGAACAATTAAAAAGAGAACAATAATATAATTTTCAGCTATTTAGTTGCAATATGTTATTTTTTATGATTTTAAATTATTTTTGATTATTGCTGCTTCTAAAATGTCAGTTTCAATATTAGCTATCAATTAATCTTATTTTAGGTAAATTGGAAAAAAATTGTGTGAATGTGTAATATTGCTCTTAAAAAACCATATTTAAAGTCTTTTTTCATTTAAATCTTTTAGAAAACTCTATTTTATCCAAAAAAGATATTTTAATCGATGATTTCTAAGGATAAAAAGATGATAATTATCATGTTAATGATTTGCTCATTGATTTTAATGGGCTGTAGTGATAATAATGATTTAAAGAATAAACAGTTAAATAAATCAAATCAAGATATGTGTGAATTAATTCATTTTAATCATGTATTCGGACAAATTAAATATAAATATCTTGAAAGAAATTTAGTTAATTTCTGTGATAGCAAAAAAGAATTAAAATATATTGTTAAGGGTATAACTGATTTTGTAGAAAAGTTGGATGATTTTAATATTGAATATCTCTCAGCTATGGATAAGGATTATAATCTTGTATGTAATCATTTCTCAAGTGATGAGGAAAATAATGTTGATTTATGTTTAAGGGGTAAGGATATTGGGTTAAATTCATCATTATTGTTTGTAATTCATAATCATCCAAGCAATAATCCCTTACAATCAGAATCAGATGTTTTTCTTTTCAGTAAATATAATGTGAAATATAATATTGTTTTTACTCAAAAAAATGGAATATTTATTCTAAAAAATGATGGTGCTAATGAATATGATATTCAAAGAGGA
>JAFUCN010000011.1 GCA_017459665.1 Methanobrevibacter sp.
ATAATGAGAAAAAAACTAGTAGAATTACTTAAGATGGAGTTTGATAATGTTTTTGAAACATTTGGGTACTTAACCAAGTATTTTCGTGTAAAGTTAGGTCTGTGTAAGTCTCATTGTAATGATGCATTTGTAATCAGCCATAATCCTCATGCACAACAGTCTAATGTTGAATATTTGTTTAAAAAAGTCAGAAGACACAACAGACAAATCCATAAATCCAAACCCAACAAAGGTGGTGTACGTAAACGCAACCAATCAAAATACATCATCAATGGATTTAGGAGATTGATAAAGTACTATATAATGATACTGTTTGTTTTATCACAGGCAAACGCAGTAGTGGATATTTCCAGCTAAAATTGTTCGACGGAACTGTAATTAGCCAAGGAGTAAGTAGTAAAAAGTTAAAATTATTAGAACCAGTAAAAGGCTGGTTAATAGACTGGAGGTTGGCAAATTCCTCCCCAACCTAAAAGAGGTCGAGGTATCCTTTGCCAAAAATAAGATGAAAAATTTAAACCTGTTCAGGACAAATTGTTCAAATCAGATTTCAATAAATTTGATGAAGAAAGTAGAAATTTACTAAATAATTAGAAGCTGAAAAGTGATACCTGCTTATCAGTTTTCTTTTTATCCTCTTTTTTCTCTTCAGTTTCTTCAGGAATTTCTTCCTCAACAATTTCCTCTTCAACTTCGGGGGTGTTGTCTTCAAGACCTGGAATTTCAAACGGCAGGGAATCATCTGGTTCATTTTCAACAACCACATTCACCATCTGATTTTTAAGCTTTTCAGCACGCCTGTCACGTTCTTCAACTCTCATTTGAGCCTTTTGCTTTTCCATTTTGGTGACAACTTTTTTAGGGATTTTTTTCTTCCTGAAGCGTTTGATTTCATCATCTTCAAGCTCTAGAAAGTCAGCTATTTCCCAGGCAAGTTCATCATTTAAAAACATTATCTCAAGGTATGGAAACATTGATATAGCTATGGAATGTGAAATGTGCATTTTTAAAGACATTTTTTCAGCTATTCCGTCTCTCAGGTTTCTTTTTCCACGGTTTCTACTCATCAAACCGAATATTGTAGGGGTCTGGATTTTTGTGAATTTCTTATAGGTTTCCTTTTTGGAGTTGCTTACTCCGATTCCCATAAAGTCGCTTGCGTATTTCCAGTAGCCGTAGTTTCTGCTGGTGTTGGTTCTTCCGAAGAACAGATCCGCTTTTGAGATGTAATCATATGCCTTTTTGATTTCGTTTTTGTCCTTGTATTCTCTTGGAATGTTTTCTGCAATGTATTCCATTACAAGTGTAGGGTCTTCTTCAATCCACATTGCCTCTTTAACGTGTGCAGGGGTTTTACTTTTCAAAACACCTGTAATTGCATTGAATATGTCTGAACGTGTGTCCTTGGTTACAAGGTTTTCAACATCCTTGACTTCTAGGGTGTGGTCCTTGTCGGCCAATGCCTGCAGGGTATTGATTGCAGATCTGACGTCTCCCTGTGACTTTACTGCAATTTCCTTTAATGCGGCAGGCTGGACTTCTACACCTTCTGCCTGGGCAATTTTTCGAAGAAGCGCTGAAATTGAATTCCAGCGTGACTTTTTCATCTTTATGACCTGACATTTTGGTTTAATTGATTGAAGTCTTTTGGAATAAAAGTCATTAGCTATCAGAATCATTGGGTGTTTTGAACTTTTAATTATCTCACCGATTGCCCTTACTCCTCCACGGTCGTTTGTCCCGTGAATTCCGTCAACTTCATCCAGAATGATTAATTTATACTCATCACCGAACAGTGACCTTGAGGATGAAGACTCACCTATTGTACTTTTGATGACGTCCTGTGAACGCTTGTCACTTGCATTGAGCTCAATGTATTCTGAAAACTCTTTTGCTATGATTTGGGCCAGTGTTGTCTTTCCGATACCTGGCGGTCCAACTAAAAGTAAAGGTATCTGTGGGTCGTTGTTTTTCCAGGCGTCAACCCAGTCTGTGATTATCTTAATCTCTTTTTTGTTGCCGACCACTTCTGAAAGCTCCTGCGGTCGGTATTTGTCAGTCCATAACATTTCTATACCTTTATAAGAATTGGGTGAGTAGAGCTTCAAGCTGTATTCTTGGATTTGCCCCTTCTCTTATTCTAAAGTCACACTCGGCTATAGCTTCAATCAAATCCATGTAGATGCTCGCATCCATTTTTCCGTCAATGACACGTTTAGAAACGTCCTGATAGATTTGGGTAACCATGTCCTCTCCGCTGGTTCCTTGGAGCACCATGGTTTCTCTTAGGATGTTACGGGCACCCATAAAGTCACCCATTAAAGCCTTGTTGATCATGTTTCCGATATCCTGCGGCTTTGCCTTGGATACCACTTCATAAACTGAATTTTCAGTTATTGCCTCTCCTTCGGAAGCCGCTGCCTGAAGGACATTGACTGCTTTTCTCATGTCTCCTTCAGCAAAGTAAACTATGCTTTCAAGACCTTTGTCATCAGCTTCAAATCCTTCACTTTCACAGATGAATTCAAGGCGCTGTTTGATTTCTTCACCTTTGATTGGAGCGAATCTGAATATTGCACATCTTGACTGAATCGGGTCGATGATTTTTGATGAGTAGTTACATGATAAGATAAATGAAGCGGTTTTTGTATACATTTCCATTTCACGACGAAGTGCATGCTGAGCGTCTTTTGTCATGTTGTCCACTTCGTCTAAAAAGATTATTCTAAATGGGGCACCGACAGGTTTTAATCTGCAGAAACTTTTAATCCTGTCTCTTACCGTATCGATTCCTCTTGCATCAGAAGCATTCAGTTCCAAAAAGTTCTGTCTCCAGTATTCTCCTAAAATGGATTTAACAAGTGCTAAGGCTGTGGTTGTTTTACCGACACCTGCCGGACCTGTAAACATTAGGTTAGGCATGCTTTCTTCGCCTACATACTTTTCAAGTCTTGCTACAATCTGCTTTTGTCCGACAATGTCTTCCAGTTTCTGTGGTCTGTATTTTTCTACCCATGGTCCGCTCATCTTATCACCAATTTTTTATAGTTAAATTTATGTAGTTTGTTGTTTAATTATGTTTTGCTTAACTTTTTTATAATATATGAACCCTAATTAATAAATAGTTAAAGTGAGCATTTGGTATCTATTGCCAAATTATGTTAAGGTGTTTAAAATGAGAGGTACATGGAGACTTAAATTGAGAATGTGGTTAACATCCATTCTAATGTTTACAATAGTTTATTTCCTGGTTATGCTTGCAGGATGGTATCTGGGAATCAGAAGCTATATGATATGGCTTGCTGCAAGCTTGATAATAGTATTTTTACAGTATTGGTTCGGACCGTCTTTGGTGAAACGTTCAATGAATGTAAGGCCACTGTCTGAAGCTGAAGCACCTCATATCCATCAGATGGTTCAGGAGCTTGCAGATGAAGCAGGAATCAAAAAGCCTGAAATCGGCCTGTCAGAAATTAACATTCCAAATGCATTTGCTTATGGAAGATCTAAAAGAAGCGGACACATTGCAATTACTCGTCCGATTTTAGGACTTCTTGACCGTGACGAGCTAAAAGCGGTACTTGGCCATGAAATGGGTCACATCAAACACAACGACATGATTGTAACTGCTGCAGTAAGCGTAATTCCAATGATTTGCTATTACATTGCACTGTCATTTATGTTTTCAGGAGACAGGGACAATGGGGCAACAATCATCATTGGGCTTTTAGGTTATGTGTTCTATCTTGTAGGTCAGCTATTAGTGCTGTTTATTTCAAGAACAAGAGAATACTATGCCGATCAGGCCAGTGTAGAGTTCGGAAACCGTCCGGCAGCGTTGGTATCAGCATTATACAAACTGTCTTATGGTGCTGCAAGATGCGACAAACAGGTAATTGATGATTTAAATACCAATAGGGCATTCTTTGTAAACGACATTAACAATGCAAAACATGACATTAACGATTTTAGACAAATTGACTTTGACGGGGACGGAAAAATATCAGACGAGGAGTTAAGAAGACTTGCAAACTCTGATGTTAAGATTTCAAAAACAAACGGAATCATGGAACTCTTATCGACCCATCCGGATTCCCTTAAAAGGGTAAAAAGATTGGCAGAACTTGAAAATTAGGTGTATGATTATGAAAATGATTTTAGATGAACGTGGAAAGAAGTATGTTTTAAAGCCTGGAGCTGAATTTCAAAGCGATTTGGGAATCATTAAGGCAGATGTCCTTGACAATGCTGAAGTGGGTGATGAGGTCAAAAGCCATCTTGACCACACATTTAAAATCATGAAGCCTAATGTCAATGACTTCATCGATATAATGGACAGACGATGTTCAATTCTAATCCAAAAGGACATCGGTCAGGTTTTGGCACATACTGGCCTGGGTGCAGGTTCACGTGTAGTTGATGCAGGAACAGGTGCTGGAGCCATTGCGCTTAATTTTGGAAATGTAGTGGGGCCTGAAGGTCAAGTTTACACATATGAAATCCGTGAGGACTTTGCAGAAGTCGCCAAGAAAAACATTGACAACTTTGGAATAAATAATATTGAAGTCAAAAACCAGAATATTAAGGATGGAATCGATGAGGATAACATTGATTTGATTTTTCTAGACTTGCCTAAGCCGTTTGAGATATTTGAAGAGGTCTTGGAATCCTTAAATCTCGGAGGATGGCTGTGCGTCTATGCACCATACATAGACCAGGCGGAAACATCCTACAGAGTTGCCAAAAAGCTTGGATTTTATAATATTGATATTATAGAAACATTGGAGCGTGGCCTTGAAGTCAGAACTCAGGGAGTAAGGCCAAAAACACGTATGGTTGGCCACAGCGGTTATCTGATGTTTGCAAGAAAATTATAATGAAATAATATGCCGATTAAAGTAATAAAAAACTCAGTTGAATATTGCACTGAAAACAAGAAATTCTTCATATTAATTTTAATAGTCTTGTTTACATGCCAGTTTCTAACCAAGCTGGTGGATTCAAAGGTAATTGGTCCTTTAGTAATGTCTTTGATAATGACTGGTTATGGCCTGCAGGTTACTCAGGACATAATTCATGGAGGAACCACATTACCACAGTTAAATCCTGGCAAAATCATTAATTTTGGAATCAAGGGTAATATCATCTTATTTTTCTATGTAGCAATTCAAGGGTTCTTTTTAGCTTTTATTTCTGAATATCTAAAGTTCCCGCCTTTTGTCCTTGAAAATCTATTTTTGAACTTCAAAGAAACAATTAACCTGATATATTCTCATAATATTGGCCATTGTATCATTTTCCTGGTTTCTGGTTTTGTTATAGTGTATGTTACAACATTTTTCATGGAACTGGCTTTAGCACGTCTTGCTGATGGCGGTAAACTGAAAAATGCATTTAACTTTCCCCGCATCAAACATGCAATCGACATAATCGGATGGAGGAAATATGCATGGGGATATACAAAGATTATCCTCTCAATCATTATCTTAACATTTGTTGTTCATTACAGTATTCCAGTTAGAATCATTGACAGTGTTTTGGATGCTGTTTTGAGCTTTTTAATATTTATAATAGAATTTATAGGAATCGGTAATGTATATAAGGTTTATGTGGATTCCAAATCAAAATCTGAAAATTAAAATTAATCTTTTGCCATCAAGTAAGCATCGTATGCGGCATAAACACTGATTAAAACATCAATAATGTAATAAAATGAATTTAAAACGGAATCAACGAAGATTCCTCCGACAATTCCCACCGCAATGAATGCAACAAGAAAATAGGCAATACCTTTTTTGACATTTCCTGCATAGGCCTGACCAAGGCCGGGAATAAAAAAAGATAAAATCGCTGCTAAATATTTGTTTGCCATAAAATCACCATGTAAAATAATTTGACTAAATTATAATTCTATTCAATTTTATATTTAATATTTGACCTAATTTTTAAATACTTTTAAGGAGTTATAT
>JAFUCN010000095.1 GCA_017459665.1 Methanobrevibacter sp.
AATGAAGTGTGTGCATTTGAAGAGCTTATTGGAAGCCATGGCGGATTAGGTGGAGACCAGTCAAAACCGTTTATTTTGTATCCGTGCGAATGGGAAAATCCAGGCGAACTGATTGGTGCCGAATCCATTTATAAATTCCTAAAAAAAGAAATAGAAAATCTAAAATCTTGAAAGCCAATAGTCAAAGATTTCAGAAATTTCTTCATCAAAACTTATTGTCTTGTCCTTGTTTTGAGGTATTGCCTGCGGATAATCCCTGTTTAATCTGATTAATTTGACGTTAGGATTGTCAAAGGCCATCTGCTCAAAAGGATATCTGATAATTACAGGTGTATTGAATCCCACTCCCAATTCCAGAAGCATCAGATTCTTATTTTCATCAATGCTTTCTAAAAACTGAGAATAATTCCTACTCATTTCATGCCATTTTTCATCTTCAACAAAGTAGTTGTCCTTTCTGACATTTATTTCCATATTGCCGCCGCAGACAGGACATACCGGAACAAGTTCAGATGGGATTTTACAGTCTTCAGTGCTTTCAATGGCTTTATAGACCAAATCTTCATTTGAGTACAGCTTGTCATGACATGCCTTTTCACATTGCATCAGACCATAATCTCCCTGTGTTGCGAAAATCCTTTCATCATCAAAGTCGTTTATCCAGAACTGGTGTTCCACATTTGTTGTCAGGACAAAATACTCCTTATCTTTTACCAGTTCAAGCAACTGTTCATAGAGTTTGGTTTTTCCGACTGAATATCTGTTAACATAGACATGTCGAGCCCAGTGAGCCCATTTTTCTTCCTGAGTTTCATATGGATAGAATGTAGCCGAATACATGTCACTAACACCATACTTTTTTATAAAATCCTGGAAGTTATCATCAAAACGTTTTCCTGAATATTCGATTCCGGCAGCTGCAGAAAAACCTGCACCTGCTCCAATAAGTACATAATCAGCCTCATCAATGGCCTTTTTAGCATCATCTAATCTTTGAACAAACCTATCCATTATTATCACCAAATATTAATTCCTTATATATTGAATAGTCAACATCCGTAAACACATTAAAAACAACTCTTTTTAGTGTTGTTTCGTTTGAATTCAAGTAATCCTCAACTGTCTTTAGTGCAATTTCAGCAGCCTGCTTTTGCGGGAAGTTAAATACTCCTGTTGAAATGCAGCAGAATGCTATGGATTCAAGCTTATTGTAGGTGGCAATTTCAAGACATGACTTATAACAGCTTGAAAGTTTCTCGCAGTCACTCTGAGCAGGCTTTAATCCCTGAGGGATTGCTGGACCCACAGTGTGAATGACATGCTTTGAAGGCAGATTGTAGGCTCCTGTGATTTTTGCCTTACCCACTTCCTCATCTTTTGCCTGAATCTGCATTATCGTATTGCATTCATCCCTAAGCTGAACGCCCGCTGCGGAATGAATAACATTGTCAATGCAATTGTGCAGAGGGATGAAACAACCCAGCAACTTGGAATTAGCTGCATTTACTATCCCATCAACTTTCAATGTTGCAATATCACCCTTCCAAAGAGCAATTTTACCTTTGACTTCTTTGATATCTTCAACTGAGGTCAAATCCTTATTTAATGTTTCATTGGTTAGAAAATCATCCTGAATTTTTAGAAATTTATCAGATACCTTTTGAGGTGGCCTGATATTCATCAATACTCTGAGCAAATTTCTTTTATTTTGATAGTCATCCGGAATTTCAATTGTTTCATTTCTTTCATCAATCAAATAATTTAAAAGAAAATCCAGTTGTTCTGTTGGCTTTATTTTAATCCCCCCTTTAATTGTTAATTATTAATTGAATTTAGGTATTTAAATGATTTTTGTAACTAAAAGGGAACCTTGTTACCTTAAAGTAACTCGAAAATATTAATAAGTAAAATAATAAAGTATTATTATGCAATCAGAAAAAATAGTATGCCCAGTTGATAAAACACTTAATTTAATAAATAAAAAATGGAGCATCCAAATAATTCGTGATATGTTTTTCGGAAAAAAACGCTTTAAGGAATTTCAGGAAGACAAACCAAAATTAAGCAATAAGGTACTTTCAAATTGCCTTAAGGAACTGGAAGAAAACGGTTTGATTGAAAAGGTTGTCTTAAACACAACACCTGTAAGTACTGAATATTATCTTACAGAATATGTAAAAGCAATGAATAAAATCGTCTACGAACTTGCGATGTTTACCTTACATGACGAAAATGACAACAGCTATTCTGATGAAACCCGTGACGACTTGAAAAAGACATTTAAAGAAACCTTACTGATTGATGATTAACATGAGCGGGAAAATCTATATTATTGGAATCGGGCCCGGTTCAAGCGAATATTTGACCAAAAAGGCAGTAGATACCGTTAAAATGAGCGACTATACTGTTGGAAGCACACGTGCAATTGAACTGTTTGATGATGTTAAAAATACGATTGCATTTAACGTTAAGGAGCTGTTGGATACACTTGAACATGGTGTTGACCTAGCAGTTGGCGGAAATACCGTTTCAATATTGTCAACTGGAGACCCTGGTTTTTCAGGAGTGTTGAATACTGTTTTAAGAATTGCAGGTGAAAAAGATTTTCCAGAGGAAAACATTGAAGTGGTTCCAGGAATAAGTTCCCTTCAGCTTGCAGCGGCCAGAAACCATATCCAATGGGACAATGCAAACGTCATGACCTTCCACGGCAGGGAAAACATAGAAGATATCCTTCCAGTCATCAACAATGGCAAAGTGACAATCGCTCTTCCTTCAAGAAAAGTAAAGGACATGGCACAGTTCCTGCTTGACAACGGGGTTGAAAAAGACCGGAAAGTTGTGGTCTGTGAACGCTTAAGTTATCCTGATGAGAAAATTGTCGAGGCCACATTAAATGATATTGCCCACAGTGAATTTACCTACATGTGTATTATGGTCATATATTAGAAATATTTACCTGTAAAATTCATTTTAAAAACCATTTACCATTTAATTTTAAAATCAAAGCTTATATAATCACGATATCAAACTTTAATTGTTGATTTTAGAGAAGAGTTGACAAAAAAGGTTGGTATCATGAACAAAAAAATAAACACCATATGTTTTATTTTCCTGTTTTTCTTTTTGATTTGTGCTGTTTCAGCAGCAAGTAACGAAAATGAAACAATAAAAAGTGTCGATCTGGCACAGGACACCTCCAGATTATGTGCTGAAGAGATTAGTGAAAAGCTTGAAATGAGCAGTGAAACTCAAAAGCTAACAGCTACATCAGTTAAGGAAAACGTAAGCTTAACCGCCCCAGACATTAAGATGTACTATAAGGACGGCAGCAAATTTAAAGTAACACTAAAAGACAAAAACAAAAAGGCAATAGCTAAAGCTAAAATTAAAATAACGATTGACGGCAAAAGCTATGAAAAGGTAACCGACAGCAAGGGAAAATGCTCAATTGATTTGAATCTTAAAAGCGGCAGTTATACTGTTTTAACAAGCTTTGCTGGTACAAGCAAATACAATTCAAAATCAATTAAAAGCACAGTAACAATTAAAAGCACCATAAAATCAAGCGACTTTTCCAAATATTATAAGAATTCAGCGGCATATTATGCGACTTTCTATAACCAAAAAGGCAAGCTGTTGAAAAATAGCCCAGCTAAATTTAAAATCAACTCCAAAACATATTCAGTCAAAACAAATGCAAAAGGCGTTGGAAAGGTAGCTATCGATTTAAAACCCGGAAAATACAGCATTAATGCAATAAATTCAAACACTTCAGAAAGCGTCAGCAAAACAGTTACAATAAAATCCCTGATTGAAAGCTCTGATTTAACTCTAAAAGATGGTGACAGCGGAAAATTTAATGTAAAAATACTGAACTCATACGGCAAGCCATCTGCCAACAAAAAAGTTAAAATTACCGTTAACGGCAACACATATACTAAAACCACCAATAAAAGCGGAATTGCAATCTTGGATGTTAAACTAAGCTCAGGCAAATACAATATAACTACAGAATATAATGGGCTTAAGAGTGTAAATCACATCACTGTCACTAAATCTGTTAAAACTACCGGATTCAGCCATGTGACATTAATTCCAAACTATGCCAATGTAACGGTGCCCTATACCTTTAAAAATGCATTATACACATTGAAAAGCGGGATTGATGGGATAATAAAAATGCCAAAATCCACTGTTTTCACACTTCAAATCGGATCCAATAGCTATACTGTGTCTGCATCACTTAAAAGTGATGTGGACACCACATCTTCTAACATGCATTATCTAATCCCATTTAACGGAACAAGCATGAAAAACGATTCAAACAAAGACAATCTGAATGGTGATGGGATATTAATCAGTGCAATGCCTGACTGCAACAAGATTGAATACAGGGACACTACCACAAATGACACTGAAATGTTCGGGTTTTATGCAGACAGCGACTTTAATCATGGCGAAACATTAACATATATGAAAAATGACAATATTACTGCAAAAATAAACATTAAAACTCAGGAATTTGATGAAACAGGATTGAAGTATAGCTTATCAAAATTTTACCTAACCTCCAGGGCAAATGAAAATTATGTTGAGCTTACCCGCAACAACACAGAAAAAATCAGATTTGCAAACACCGGTCAATCTGTAACATATGATAGCCAAAAAAAGAAAATTATAGGTTACACATCAAAAGATGAAATAATTACCCAATTTATAGTCAACGGACAGACAGAATGTGAAAGAAACGAGACAATAACATACGGCCTTGGAGAAAAATATAGAAAAAGCCTAGGCTTTGAAGTCCTTCAAGGTTATGCGATAATAAACGAAAGAATTACAAAAAATATTGTGGAAAAGTGGATTTCCCAAAATTCAAAGTATCTAAACAGATTTGGAGTGATGAACGTTTACGGAATGTTTCTGGCATCCCTAGAGACAACATGGCTTGCAGATGAAATGGCCGATAGTTATTCCAGAGAATATGACGTATCATGGAGCCGTGGACATACCCTGACAATTCTAGGCGGAATAAACCTGGATGATACCTATCTGAATATTCTAAATGCTGATATGGGAATGGACGTTAATGGAAATGAAAAGAATGTTATTCTATTTAGACTTATGAACTCCCTGCAACTACCGAATCTTGAAGAATACTCATTATCTGAAGTTGCATGGAGATATATGAGCAATTCAACAAATTCACTTGAAAATGTATTGTCTGCAATTTCAAATCACCGCTCAAGTATCGCCCAGTTGGGCAAAATGATTTATATATTCAGCGAAGACGACACAAAATCAGCAATCGTTTATAATACGACAAGCGGAATAGCCAATGTAATCTTAAGCGACGGCAATGCAACTTATAAGGGATCTGCAATTTCAACAAGCAGAGACTGTTGCAGTGTAGGAATAATGCCAAAAGATATCATTAGAGGCATTAAAAATACATTCAATCAGATTTCAAGTGATGTTGCCCAGTTTTTCAGCAATATCCAGCCATACAGTTCCATAATCTATTTTTTAGGTAAGGAACTTCTAAAACCGCTGCTTACAGGTGCTTCTGCTGTGAGCCTGGAGATGTTTTCAACAATGCTTCTGTTTCAGACAGTTGGAACAACCTACAGGAACAATATTGCAGATGAAAAAGACTGGTATAGCCTTATGGATACTGTAACCTTTACAAGACCAGGTTATCTTCAAAATAAGAAAATTTATAACATTCCAAATAAAAATGGAGGTTATGATTACGTTGAAGTGAAAATCAATAGCGATTTGACCTTGAATAGAACCAATGCGATATATATTAGTAATGGAAAGACAAAACAATTAACTAAAGCAGAAACTTACAAATATTTTGCTGAGGACTATTGGACTCCAATAAGCATGCCTGCAAAATATTGGGATGAAAGCTGGAAGGGGACTGTGAAATGAGAAGAATTGATAATTTCAAAAAACAGCCATTATTCATTAAAATATTGGATATTTTAAGTCTAATAGGGATTATTTATGAATTGATTGTCCTCATAATGACAGGTACCCTAAACTATGCCCTAATGCCAGGAGTAACAGTAGTTTTATGTTTAAGCATAATCTTTAGAAAAACAGACTAAACAATGCCCTGGTGAATTCTATGAACAAAAAAGAGATAATATTCTTTGCAATTATAGCTATAATACTGCTCATCTGTGTTATTACAATGCCGCAATATTATTCCGTATTCATCTTCTTGCTTGTACTGGCAATATTATTCATAATCATGAGCCTTTTTGTCAACTACAAAAGAAGATTTGAAAATCGTACATTGTCCTTAATTTCATATGCAGTCAGTATTATCCTGTTTCTAGTGTATTTTGCTAATTGCATTAACATGAATATTCCAAATAAGGATTCAACAGACGACGGCAGTCTGATTTTATTATTGTTTATATTGACAATGCTTATCGGATGGTTACTTGAAAAAAATATTAAAAGTTAAAATAAGAAATTATTTTAACTTATTTTTTTTAAAGCTGAATAGCTTCCTGAACGACTTCATCGTTGTCCTCATCATCATATAGGATGTGAGCTAATTTTAACAGTTTTTCCTGACCTTTAACTTCGTCTTTAAACAGCGGTACTTCAGCTATGTGCTGGTCAGGGAACTTCTGGTCGATTAAAGCCAAACGTTTTTGTTGCAATTGATGTCTTGAATGGCAGAAATCACAATCAGTAATGTCAGGCATTACCTGGTTAACAATAACACTGTCAACGGTGATATCGTGTTTTCCAAGTGCTTCCAAAGCCCTTTCTGATTCATAAATTGACATTTCCTCTGGAATGACAACCATCTTAAAAGTTGTTCTGTCAGGATCAGACAACACTTCTTTTGCCTTGTCAATTTCCTCTTTGGTTCTTTTTAAATCTTCAGAAGTTTGAGGATCGTCAACCGCATCCATAAACGGCATGATTTTTTTAAGTGCATTGGTTGCAGAACCTAATTTGGCCTTTGCCATCATTAACTTACCAACCCAGGAGTCCATGACTTCAGGGAAGGATAACAATCTTAATGTATGGCCTGTTGGTGCTGTATCAAATACAACAACGTCATATTCATCTGAGTTCATCACTGCCATGAACATTTCAAATGCGGCCGCCTCATCAGCACCCGGTGAAGATGAAGCCATATCCAACTGGTCAGTTAAGAAGTCCATACCTAAAATCCCGCCGTCAGAAGAAGGATTTGCAGCTTTTTGAGCTTCAAGAGCTGCTTGCTTTTGAGCCATTGCTTCATCAGGGTCAATTTCAACAGCAAACAAATTGGTTTTGATTTCACGTGGATAGCTGCCGATAGGCACTTCAAGTGAATCTGCAAGTGAATGTGCAGGGTCAGTTGATACTATTAAGGTTTTTTTACCTTGTTCAGCTAGCCATAATGCTGTTGCAGAGGATACTGAAGTTTTTCCAACTCCTCCTTTTCCACCTACGAAAATAAATGTTGTTTTATCTTTATTGAATCTAAAATAATCTTTAAATGCCAAGAGATTACCTCCTTATAATAAACTTACTTTTAGTAACTAAATGTTATTTAATTCTTTTTAGTATATAAAGTTTGGCTAAAATTATGAAACTTAAAAGAAAGTGAAAATTTAATTTTTCACAAATTTCTGAATGAAAACAATTTTACTTAATAAAAGCAATTTTACAAAAAGAAAACAATTTTACATCTTAAAAGCAATTATACGAATTAAAATCAATTCAAAAAGGTTTAAATAGGATATAAATCAATTATATATTAAAAGAACCTCACTTGAATTAAGAAGGAATTTATATGAAGATTAGTTTTGAATTTAAAAGTTTAAAAACTGATTGGAAGATTGTTCTAATTCACTCAAAATATATTAACAAATGGAGGCTTTTTAATGGACGTGAAAATATCCATTAATGTTAGTTTTAAGATTAACTCAAAATTAATCTTACTAATAATTGCAACTCTCATAAAATTAATGCAATAGAGCCTCCATCCACCTCCAACATGGTAAATAAAAAACAATAGTTAAGATTAGGTTGAAATGGCTAACCCCCATTTCGAGGTTCTTTTCCGTTCTTAACTGCACACCATTTACCATATTAGTATATATACTAAAAGATATTATAAATTTAATTAAGAAGTAAAAGCTTCAAGGATAGTTTTTTTAAACTATTTGTTAATATATTTTGAAAATCAATATCGGGTTACAATTGTAGAATCAATTTCTACAATTGGATATTGATTCAAAACAATTCAATTATCCCATTTTCCAAGATACCATTTTCCATCTATTTTTACAAAGTTAACGACAGTATCCAGTGTCCACTTTCCATTGATGCCATACACTTTAGCTGTTAATGTAACATCCCCAACCAGTGATGCATTCTCATCGTCGTCCCAAAGTATTGTTGGTTCAATAATTTCAGATTTAAAGTAATTTAAAGTCCCATCCATTACCTCTCCAATGAATTCGCCTTTAGACTGGGTCTTGCCGGACATGTGAACAAGTTCATAGTCATCGCAAATAATTTCATTTAAACTGTCTTCATCCTTGTCAATGATAGCATGCTGAAACTCGATGAATCTCTCAAGAATTTCACTGTCAACATCGGAAAATGATTTATCGCAAATAAGTTCTACATTTGACATACACTATATATTATTATATTAAAAACTACATAATAATTACTAATGAATGATTAGGTTGGTGAGAATATTAGTGAAATTCCAGAATTAAACTTAGAAAAAACAAAAGAGGATATCGTTAAATTCATACAATCCAAAGTATCTGAGGCTAACAGTGACGGAGTTGTTGTTGGTTTAAGCGGAGGAATTGACTCAACTTTGGTTGCATACCTTGCTTGTGAAGCGTTAGGAAAGGACAAGGTTTTTGGAATTATCATGCCATCCACAACAACACCAACAGACGACAAGATTCATGGAACTAAAATTGCTCAGGGACTTGGAATAGACTATAAGGAAATAGCTATTGACAGTGTATTGAATGAATTTTTATCCGTAACCCAACTTGAAGATAACATTCAGGCAATTGGAAACCTAAAGGCCAGAATCAGAATGTCAATCATTTATTATTACGCTAATTCAAGAAACTACCTGGTTTGCGGAACCGGTAATAAAAGCGAAATCCTAATCGGTTACTTTACAAAACATGGAGATGGAGCATGTGACATGGAACCGATTGGAGATTTGTATAAAACTGACGTTTATAAGTTAAGCAAATTCCTAGACGTTCCCCAGGAAATCATCGACAAACCTCCCCGTGCAGGATTATGGAACAACCAGACTGATGAAGATGAAATCGGAATGTCTTATGACCTGATTGATCAGATTCTTTATCACTACACTGAAAAAGATGAAGAAATTGAAAAAATCGCAGATAGATTAGGAATATCTGCTGATGACGTTGATATGATTATTAATAAAATCATCAGGAACAAACACAAAAGCAAAGTTCCTGAAAGCCCTCAAAAAACAATATTATAATGGTGATTTAGTGAGCGAAAATATAGAAAAGAAATGGCAGAAAAAATGGGCTGATTCAAAACTTTTTGAATCCAATCCAGATGAGCGAGAAAAACTGTTCCTTACCGTTGCTTTTCCATACCCTAGTGGAGCCATGCACATAGGTCACGGACGTACCTATACCGTGCCTGACGTTTACGCAAGGTTTAAAAGAATGGAAGGATATAACGTTTTATTCCCAATGGCATGGCACGTAACCGGTGCGCCGGTTATCGGAATTGCAGACAGAATAAAAAGAAAAGACCCTTGGACACTTGACTTATACGAAAGGGTTCATGGCGTTCCAAAAGAAACCTTGCCTGAATTGGAAGACCCTGAATTCATTGTAAAATACTTCTCAACCGAATATCATGAAGTGATGGAAGAGATGGGTTATTCAATCGACTGGAGAAGGGAATTTCGAACAATCGACCCAACATATAAAAAATTCATAGAATGGCAGATTACCACATTATATGAAAAAGGACTGGTTGCAAAAGGAGAACACCCTGTTAAATACTGTCCGAACTGTGACAACCCTGTCGGAGACCACGACCTGCTTGAAGGTGAAGGGGTTGGAGTAAACGAACTTACACTTTTAAAATTCAAAATAGATGATAAAGTTCTTGTAACTGCAACTTTAAGGCCAGAAACAATCGTTGGTGCAACAAACATCTGGCTGAATCCTGACGTTGAATATGTTTTAGTTGACGCAGAAGGCGAAAACTGGGTTATAACAAAAGAAGCTCACTATAACTTACAGCACCA
>JAFUCN010000096.1 GCA_017459665.1 Methanobrevibacter sp.
ATTATGGTTAAAGTTATTCATACTAGTGGAAAACGTAAAACAGCTATCGCAAGAGGTACTGTTCGTGAAGGAACTGGTAAAGTTAGAATCAACAGAATTCCTTTAGAACTTTACTCTCCAGAGCTTGCTAACTTAAAATTACAAGAACCATTAACCTTAGCTGGCGACTTAGCTAACCAAGTGGATATCAATATCCGTGTTGTTGGTGGTGGAGTAATGGGTCAAGCTGAAGCTGCACGTATGGTAATTGCAACAGGACTCGTCCAATGGTCACAAGATATGGATTTAAAAGAAAAATTCATTCAATACGACAGAACCATGTTAGTAGGTGACCCAAGACGTTCAGAACCTAAAAAATACGGTGGTCCTGGAGCAAGAGCACGTAAACAAAAAAGTTACAGATAATCTCTGTAATTTTATATTTTATTTAAATTAAAAAGATGATATAAATGATTCCTATTAGATGCTTAAGTTGTGGAAAACCGGTTTCAGCACTTTTTGATGAATACAACAAAAGAGTTGAAGCAGGTGAAAAGTCAAAAGATGTTTTAGATGACTTAGGTTTAACTAGATACTGTTGCAGAAGAATGTTGATTTCCCATGTGGAAACCTGGGAATAGATTCTACAATTGTATTGGAATATTTTTTAAAATAAATCTTGGTAAAATAAATGCCTAGAAATGGAGTAATATTCATGGATGTTGAAAAAAAATTAACAAGGTTTGAAAGAGCTAGACTTCTCGGAGCTAGAGCAATTCAAATATCTATGGGAGCTAAACCTTTAGTGGAAATTAAAGATTCCCTAGATCCTATTGACATAGCTTACGAAGAACTCAAAGCTGGAGTTTTACCATTAGATGTTATTAGAGATGAATAAATAGTTTTATCTATTTATTTTCTAATAATTTATTTAAAAAAAATAAAAAATACCAAAGTAACTCTATAAAGAAACTTACTGATTTTTTTAAGAGTATAGATTATTTTGGTAACAAATTAAATGACACTGAGGTGTTCTTTTTGGATAGTATAATAGAAGATGTCCAAGTTCGAAAGATTTTGGATAGCAGAGGAAACCCTACTATAGAAGTAGATGTAATTACTTGGAATGGTTCAGGTAGGGCCGCTGCACCAAGTGGAGCAAGTACTGGTTCAAGAGAAGTAGTATCTTTCCCTGAAGGTGGAGTGGACATGATAGTAAGTGAAATGGAAGACTTGATAGCTTCTGAACTTATTGGTATGGACGCACAGGACATTACAACTATTGATGAAGTATTGAGGGAAGTCGATGGAACAGATAATTTATCTGCTATAGGTGGTAACACTACTGTAGCTATTTCCATGGCTGTAGCTAAAGCTGCCGCTTCTTGTTATAGTTTACCATTATACAAATATATAGGTGGTAATTTAGTCAATGAATTACCATATCCTCTCGGTAACATGATGAACGGTGGAGCACATGCAGGAGTCAATGCGCCTGACATTCAGGAATTTCTGGTCGTTCCGATTGGAGCTACCAATATGGTTGATGCAATATTTGCAAATGCTTCTGTCCACAAAAGACTAAAAGAGTTAATACAAACTAAAGACTCTAACTTTACCGGAGGAAAAGGAGATGAAGGGGGATGGGTCCCTAACATTTCAAATGATGCTGCTTTGGAAATACAGGCACAGGCTTGTGAAGAAGTAGGGGATGAATTAGGACTTGAAATCAGACCTTCACTTGACATGGCTGCTTCTGAATTATGGAGTAGCGATGAAAAAAAATACGTTTATGCTCAAGACGGTGTTAAAAGAGACACTGGAGATCAAATTGATTTCGTAAAAGATATCATTGATACATACAAAATGTTTTATGTAGAAGACCCATTTGACGAATCCGACTTTGAAGGATTTGCCGAGTTAACTTCTGAAGTGGGAGATAGATGTCTTATTTGTGGTGACGATTTGTTTGTAACAAACAAAGAAATCTTAGCTAAGGGTATTGAGATGAAAGCAGCAAATGCAATCATTATAAAACCTAATCAAATAGGTTCATTATCTGAAACTTACGCTACTGTAAAACTTGCAAAAGAAAATAATATTGTACCTGTCGTTTCCCATAGGTCTGGTGAAACTACTGATGCAACAATCGCTCACTTGGCTGTTGGTTTTTCATCTCCAATGATAAAAACTGGGGCTATTGGTGGTGAAAGAATAGCTAAATTAAATGAGCTTATTCGTATTGAGGAAGAACTTCCAAATCCAAGGATGGGGAAATTCTAACAATTTAAGGAGAGAGTTTAATGTCTAAAGTAATATTAGATTATGACAAATGTGATGGTGCAGACTGCGCTGAATGCGCTGATGTTTGCCCTATGGAAGTACTAGTTCTTGAAGGTGACAAAATAGAAATTGTCAACCCTGAAGACTGCAGTTACTGTGAAGTATGTATGGATGTATGTCCAAACGAATGTATTAAAATTGAAGATGAAGATTAATTAAAATTGTAGGTGATAATTATGGTAAATGATGAACTTTTAATAGACTTAGATAATTATTTAGCAGCTGGTTTACACATTGGAACTCAACAAAAAACCAGTGATATGGAAAAATACATTTTCAGAGTAAGATCTGACGGTTTATATGTATTGGATATTCAAAAAACTGACGAAAGAATCAGACAAATCGCAAAACTTTTAGCAAAATACGACCCAGAAGATATTTTAGTCGTAGCTACCAGACAATACGGTCAAGCTCCTGTTAAAAAATTCGGAGAATTAACTGGTGCTAAAACTATCCCTGGTAGATTCATCCCTGGTACTTTAACCAACCCAAATTATGCTAAATTCATTGAACCAAAAATCATTGTTGTAACTGACCCAAGATCAGATGCACAAGCAATATTAGAATCCAAACAAAACGGTATTCCTGTTATTGCATTATGTGATACTGAAAACTTACTCAGTTTTGTTGATATTGCTGTACCTGTAAACAACAAAGGTAGAAAAGCTATCGCTTTAGTTTACTGGTTACTTGCAAGACAAATCTTAAGAGAAAGAGGAGACATTCCTGAAGACGGTGACTTAGATATCGATGCAACCGACTTTGAACTTAAATTTTAAATGAGTTAAAATGTTAAGAATGCCTGCTGTTGCCGGATCATTTTATCCGGAAAACCCTAACACTCTAAAAAAGCTCATTGAGAGTTGTTTTTTAGATGATGTAAGCGTCGGGGAAATACCTGAGCTTAAATCTTTCAAAGGAGAAGATTATCCTATCAATGTTATGGTTCCGCATGCAGGTTACCAGTATTCTGGTGCAATAGCTGCACATAGCTATTGTAAATTAGTTCAAATTGGTTTTCCTGAAGTCTTTATTATTATAAGTCCTAACCATACTGGTTTCGGTAGTGAAATTTCTGTTTTCAACGAAGGGGAGTGGGTAACTCCTTTAGGAAGTGTTGAAGTGGACAGTGAATTTGCAGATGAAATCATTGCATGCTCAGATATTGCAAGCGGTGATTTTCAGGCTCATATTCATGAACACAGCATAGAAGTTCAGCTGCCGTTCCTACAATATTTTTCTGCTGATTTTAAAATAGTTCCGATTACAATGGGTTCACAAACTTATGTAACTGCAAATGACATAGCAAAAGCTATTTTTGAAGCTGGAGATAAATTAAACAAATCTTACTGTGTTATTGCAAGTACAGATTTGTCTCATTTTAACAATCAGGAAAAAGCCAACAAAGTGGATGGCTTTGTAATGGAAGATATTGAAGAAATGAATGAATTCAAGCTTTTTGAAGAAGTCGTTCAGTATAACATTACCATGTGCGGTTACGGTCCTGTTATGGCTACCATTATTCTTTCTAAAATGTCCGGTAAAAAGGAATGTGACCTATTGGCTTATCGGACAAGTGGAGATGTTACTGGAGATTTTACTTCAGTTGTTGGTTATGCTTCAGGTATTTTTAAATGAAGGTGTATTATGATAGCAAAAGCTTCCGCTCCGGCAAAGACAATCTTGTTTGGTGAACACTCTGTAGTTTATGGTGAACCAGCTATTGCAGGGGCAGTAAATAAAAGAGCTTATATAACAATTAAAGAATCAGATTGCAACAAATCTATTTTTTATGCTCCGGACATTGGTTTTGAAGCTGAATTATTGACAAGGTCCAAAAAATACATCTTAAGAAAAGGAAAACCAGGTATTATTAGATATATTTTAGAATCTCTTCATAGAGCTCACGATCATTCTCCAATAGAGATAACATTAAATTCAAATGTTCCTATTGGTTCAGGACTAGGATCATCTGCTGCCGTTACTGTTGCAACCCTTGCGGCATTATACAGATATCATAATATTCGTTTTAACAAAAAATCCCTAGCTCATGATGCTCATATGGTGGAACAGGCCGTTCAGGGAGTAGCCAGTCCATTGGATACTTTAGTTTCCACATATGGTGGTCTTGTTTATTTATCAAGAAACAAAAAGGTTGAGCGTTTTAAAGTTGATTTCAATGTCCCATTTGTTGTAGGTTACACTACCAAGCATGGAAATACTGGAAAAATGGTTAAGGATGTTAGAAGTCTTAAAAACAGAAATCCAAAAATTATAAATCCGGTTATTGCTTCAATGGGAAATTTAACCAATTATGCAAAACAGGCAATTTTGAAAAAGGATTTCAATAAAGTAGGGGAACTGATGAATATTAATCACGGATTTTTAGACACTATTGGTGTCAACACATTGGAATTGTCCCGTATGGTGTATAATGCAAGGGAAGCCGGTGCTATCGGTGCTAAAACTACTGGTGCTGGTGGTGGAGGCAGTATTATTTCACTTTGCCCAGGCAAAGTTGAAGAAGTGGCTGAAGCTATTGCCCGTGATGACAATGTCTTGAAAATCAGATTTACTCGAAAAGGGGTTTCTTCAAGAGTTTATAAGTGATTTGATGTTTATTTTAAAAATTGGTGGGAGCATATTAACCAATAAGGATGCTGCTGAAAGTGAAGTAGATAGTGAAAGCCTTAAAAGGATAGCAGGTGAGATTAAATCATCTTTGGACAATTCTTTTAAAGAGCTCATTATTGTTCACGGCGCAGGTTCTTTTGGCCATCCCCCAGCTAAGAAATATAAAATCGGCGAAAAATTCGACAAATCAGAATATCCTCAAAAAAGAATTGGATTTTGTGAAACTCAAAACGCTGTTAAAAAATTAAACATGCTGATTTGTGAAGCATTTATTAATGAGGGAGTGCCGGTTGTTGCTATTCCTGCTTCCAGTTTTATGACAGCTACCAATAAGAGGATAACTGAAGGAAAATTGGATGCCTTTAGAAGATATTTGGATAAGGGTTTTATTCCAGTTATTTACGGGGATGTTGTTTTGGACAGCGAACTTGAAATATGCGTTATTTCAGGCGATCAGCTAATACAATATTTGGCAATGAACCTTAATCCTGACTGTGTTGTTTTGGGTACTGATGTTGATGGAGTATACAATAAAAATCCAAAAACTCATGACGATGCTGTATTTTTTGAAAAATTCACATCACTTAAGGATTTGGATACTCTGGAAGGAACTACAAACGTGGATGTAACCGGTGGAATGGTTGGTAAAATCAAAGAGCTTTTATATTTGGCGGATTTAGGAATTGAATCTAAAATAATAAATGCTGAAGTTAAAGATAATATTTATAAAGTCCTAGAGAATGAAAATGTTAAAGGAACTGTAATTTCAAGGGGAAATTAATACATGATTTCAGATAGAAAATTAGAGCATTTATTAATTTGTGAAAATTATGATGTTGAGTTTAAGGATAAGACTACCGGATTTGAGGACATTGAACTGATTCATAATGTTTTGCCTGAAATTGATAAAAATGAAATTGATTTGTCATGCGATGCATTCGGTAAAAAATTAGACTCACCTTTATTTATTACAGCTATTACTGGAGGTCACCCGGCTGCAAAAGAAATTAATAAACAATTGGCAATTGCAGCGGAAAATAATGGTATTGCTCTTGGTGTTGGATCTCAAAGAGCTGCCTGTGAACATCCTGAACTGGCTGATACATATAGTGTTGTTCGTGAAAACGCACCTGACTGTTTGCTTGTCGGAAATATTGGTGCACCACAACTTGATTTAGCTGAAAAAGCGGTTGAAATATTGGATGCTGATATTTTAGCAATTCATCTAAATCCTCTTCAAGAATCTATTCAGCCTGAAGGTGATTTAGATGCAAGAGGCTACACTGACATGATTAAACAGATTACTGAATGTGTCGATATTCCAGTGCTTGCCAAAGAAACAGGCTGTGGAATATCTGCAGAATCCGCAAAAACATTAGTTGAAGCGGGTGTTGACTTTATTGATATTGAGGGTGCTGGCGGAACCAGCTGGGCAGCCGTTGAAACATACCGTGCTGAAGACAGATATCTAGGTGAAATATTTTGGGATTGGGGAATTCCAACTGCGGTAAGCACTGCTGAAGTTGCAAGTGCAGTTGAGGTTCCTGTTATTTCATCAGGGGGAATTCGCACAGGTTTGGAAGCTGCAAAAGCTATTGCTCTTGGTGCCGATGCTGTTGGTATGGCTTTACCGTTTTTAAAGAACAGCACTTCTCAAGATAATTTAAACAAATTTATTCAAAGATTCAATGATTCCTTAAGGATTGCTATGTTTTTGGTTGGAGCTAATAATATTGAAGAGTTGAAACAGTCAAATTTAGTCATTCGTGGAAAAACAAGAGAATGGCTAAATGAGAGAGGAATTAACACAAAGAATTATTCAAGGAGATAAAACATGAGCGTTGAAGTAATCGCTATTGGTGGATACCAGGAAGTCGGGAAAAACATGACTGCTGTCAAAATTGGCGAAGACGTAATTATTTTTGATATGGGTATTCACTTGGACAGGATCAGCATGCACGAAGATACAGACATCGACAGAATGCATAGCTTAGATTTAATTGAAAGGGGAGTCATTCCTGACGACACATTGATGAAAGATGTTGACGGAAAAGTAAAAGGAATAGTTTTCTCTCACGGTCACTTGGACCATATTGGTGCAGTTGCAAAATTAGCACACAGATATGATGCACCATTAATCGGAACACCTTATACTGCTGCTTTAATTGAAAAACAAATTAAAGGGGAACGTAAATTCAAAGTAACCAATGAAATTAAACCATTAAACCCCGGAAGCAAAATTAAACTTTCAAAAGACATTACTTTGGAATTTGTGCAGTCAACCCACAGTATTCCGCAGGCAGTATTTCCGGTATTGCACACTCCGGAAGGAGTAATAGTCTATGCATTAGACTTTAAATTTGACAATCATCAAAAAGTATCTCCACCACCTGATTATAAAAGACTTAAAGAATTAGGTAGGAAAGGAGTGCTTGCATTAATCGTTGAGACAACCAATGCCAAAAATTATAATGAAGTTAAAACTCATTCAGAGCGTATTGCCCGTAATATCCTGGAAGATGTAATGAGAGGGCCTCTTCAAGAGAGAACAGGTATGATTGTAACCACATTTTCATCTCACGTTGAACGTGTTCAGGCTATTGCAGACATTGCTAAAAAAAGCCACAGAGAAATATTTTTCCTTGGAAGGTCAATGGAAAGATTCTGTGGAATTGCGCAAAAATTAGGAATCTTAAAATTACCTAAAAACGCAAGTATTTATGGTTCTCCAAAAGCAGTCAACAGAGCTTTGATGAAAGCCGATGAAGACAGGGCAAACTATTTGCTTGTAACTACAGGCCACCAAGGTGAACCTGATGCATTGCTTCCAAGAATTGCAAGTGGAAGAACTCCATTCAACATTAAAAAAGGAGATAATGTAATCATTTCAGCACCTATTATTCCAAACCCAACAAATGCTGCTAACAGACACATTATGGAGAGGAGATTGAAATTAAAAGGTGCAAGAATTTATCCTAATGCTCACGTGTCCGGACACGCTGGAAGAGAAGATCACAGAGAATTCCTACGCATGCTAAAACCTCAACATATTATTCCAGCTCACGGAGACTTATCAATGCTTGCAGCTTATGCTGAACTTGCAGAAGAAGAGGGATATAGAATTGGCTATGACATTCATATCTTAAGAAATGCTCAAGCACAAGTTTTTAAAAGTTAAAAAGAGGGAATTTAAATGAGTGATGTAAAAGAAGTACTTGGATCCTATTCAGGTGACATAACTAAAACAATTGAGGAAGAATTATCTACTATTGTTCCGCAAAATCTTGCTGAAGCATCAGTATATTTGACTAGAGCTGGAGGTAAAATGCTCAGACCGGCTTTAACTTTAATCACTGCTGAAGCTGTTGGCGGAAACCGTGAAGATGCTTTAAAATCTGCTGCAGCGATTGAGCTAATCCATACATTTTCACTTATTCATGATGATATCATGGACCAGGATGATATGAGAAGGGGAATGCCTGCTGTTCATAAGGTTTGGGGTGACGATGTAGCTATTCTTGCAGGAGACACATTGTTTTCAAAAGCTTTTGAAATTATCATAGGTACTGAAGGAACAACTTCTGATCAAAATAACAAGGCTTTGGCTACTGTTGCCGATGCATGTGTAAAAATCTGTGAAGGCCAAGCATCTGATATGGGCTTTGAAGACAGATTTGATGTTGAAGAAGATGAATATATGGAAATGATTTTCAAAAAAACAGGTGCTTTGATAGCTGCTGCAACTAAAGCTGGAGCTATTATGGGAGGAGCATCTGATGAAGTCATTGATGCGATGTATGAATACGGTCGTCTAATAGGTCTTGCTTTTCAGATTCAGGATGATTACCTTGATTTGGCTTCTGATGAAGAAACATTAGGTAAGCCAATCGGTTCCGATATTGGAAAAGGTAAGATGACCATTATTGCAATTAAAGGTTTGGCCAGTGTCGATGATGGCAGATTATTGGAAATCCTCAAAGCTGAAGAAAATTCTCAAGATGAGATAGATGAGGCAATTGAAATTTTAACAAATTGTGGTGCTATTGAATATGCTCGCAATTTGGCACTAGAATCTGTGGACCAAGCTAAAGAAGTACTTGAAATATTACCTGATTCTTCATCTAAACAGGTACTTGCAGACATTGCAGATTTTGTACTTGAGAGAAGTGCTTGAATTCTCTCAACTTTTTTAATTTTTTTTCAAAAATATGGTCCGAGACAAAAGTCCCGGAACCGATATTTTTATGTAGTTTTTTTTGTGAAGTAATTTTTTTCGAATTTCTATAACTTAAGTATTTGTTGAATTTAGAGAAGGTATATATTGTGATTAATTTTTACTTTAAGTTATAGAAATTCCCGTGTTTCATGATAATATCAAATATTATCACATTTTTATATATTTAAGGCTTTATTTAAGCTTTTTTGTTTTAATTCAGGTCAATTTTACGAAGTGAAAGCAATTTTTCAAACTGAGAGCAATAATTTTATTAACAACTTTGACACATAATAAATTATATGAAAGGTATAATAGGTGCAATTGCAGGAGACATTATAGGTTCTCCTTATGAATTTAATGGAATCAAAAGCAAGGATTTTCATCTTTTTTCTAAGGTATCCACTTTTACGGATGACACTGTAATGACACTAGCAATAGCCAAATGGTTATGCGAAGATATAGAATCTATGGATGTTTTAATTAAAAATCTGAAATATTTTGGAAACAAGTATCCGAATGCAGGTTATGGTGGAAGATTCAGACAGTGGCTAAAGGAGGATTCTCCCGAAGCTTATGGAAGTTGGGCCAACGGATCTGCAATGAGAGTTTCACCATGTGCATGGGTTGCAGATTCCCTTGAGGAAGCGCAGGATTTAGCATATAAATCTGCGGTCGTCACTCACAATCATCCTGAAGGCATTAAAGGGGCATTGGCAACTTGTGATGCAATATATCTTGCAAGAATAGGTGCAAAAAAAGAAGAGATAAAAGACCATGTCGAAGTCAGATATGGCTATGACTTAAATCGTACTTTAGATGAAATAAGGCCTTCCTACAAGTTTGATGTTTCATGCAAAGGTAGTGTTCCAGAATCAATTATCTGTTTTTTAGAAGCCCAAGACTTTGAAGACACAATCAGAAATGCAGTATCTTTAGGTGGGGACGCTGATACTCAGGCTGCCATTGCAGGAAGCATTGCATCAGCATACTGGGACGTTTCAAAAAACATTTCATATAAAGCTATTCACAGGTTAGACTACAGACTTTTAAACGTTTTCATAGAATTTGAAGAGAAGTTCATGTAGATTTTTTCTTTTTTAATTTTTTAAGCTGATTCATGAAACGGTCATCATAGTTTTTAGCTATTTCTTCGTATTTGTTCCAGATTCCAATGGCAGTTTCGGGAATGACGTTTCTTTTGTCTTCCGTAAACTTGGTATATGTATGCATCATCTCCCTTGAATCTGAGATAATCAGTTTTACAAACGGAATGTCTGCCTTTTGGATATTTATGTCATTATCCTTAAATAATTTGATGATGTTGAACTCTTCATCGTTAATGTAGCATGTTGGTGAAGCCAGGATGTTTATTTTCAAATCGCTTCTGTTTTTAAGTGCCTTAACAAGGGCTTCTCCCTCACCTTCAAACAGAAATCCTATTCTCATGTTGATTGATGATTTTGCCCTTTTGATGATTTCAAGCTCTTGTGAAATGATTTTTTCAACACCATATATTCTCCAGATTGGCGCCTGAACCTGACTCATACCATTTTCATAAACATTGGTGAGTCTTGTTATGGTATCGTCAATTTCTGAGTTCAACCTTTCTTTTTCACGTGTTAGAACTTCAACTGGAGACTTTACATTGTATGTTAGCGGTCTTCCGTCTTCGATTTCAATGAAATTCTTCTGGTTGAGTTTTTTTAGAACATCATAGATTTTGCTCCTTGGAATGTTTGAGTTTTCAGACACTTCAACGGCAGTTGCCGAAATTAATGAAGTGAGTGTAACATATGCCTGTGCCTCATACATTGTAAGTCCAATTCCTTTTAATACTGATATATTTTCATCCATATTTTTTCCTCATAACTTTTTGAATTCATCAAATGTTAAATAATCGTCACCATTATCCATCGGTCAAACTCATCTTGACATATTTCTTCTATTGAATATCCGTCCCAGAAAGCGTCTTCGGTAAATATATAGCTGATTTCTTCAAATTCATCCAATGTGATTTTGTCATCTCGGTTTGTGTCAATCTCTTTGAAGTATTTGAATTCCATGTATTCATTTGAATATTTGTATAATGGGTTCATGAAGCTTTTGAATTCATCAAATGTTAATTTTCCATTGCTGTCTTCATCAGCATTTTTAAAATCAATATTCATAATGTCTTGTATCTCACTTGAGTTTTTGTCAGGATATGCTTTTTCATAAATATCTGCCAATTCCATAAAATCGTATTTATCTAAAGTATCTTCCGTTAAATCTTCAAATAGATTTTTTAGAAGTTTGTCATCACTCTTTTCATGTTTGTAATAATGATCCAGCCAATCTTGATAACTGTCTTCAGTGTCTGAAGCGAAGCTTGGCAGGATTAAGATAAATATTAAAATTATCAATAGGAATTTTTTCATGTTTTTTAATATGTTTTAAAAGTATTTATAATTTTCACCCTTAAAAAGTGACAAAATCTTTATATACTTTCCTTTATTTAATAAATAATAACAACTCAAAAAGAGGTAATTTTTATGGCAGAAGAAGGCTTAGATATGTTTTGTTATCAATGTTCCCAAACCGCTCATGGTACTGGATGTACTGTAAGTGGAGTTTGTGGTAAGAAACCGACCGTAGCAAGATTACAAGATAACTTAATCTTTACTATGAAAGGAATCAGTGCATACAACTACAATGCAAACGTTTTAGGTGCATATGACCCTGAAATCGATGCATTTTTAACTAAAGGATTATACACAACTTTAACCAACGTTAACTTTGATGTAAATGATCTTGTAGCTTTAGCACTTGAAGCAGGTGAAAAAAGCGTAGCAGTAATGAGATTACTCAAAGATGCACACATCGCTGCTTACGGTGAACCACAGCCTGTTGAAGTAAAAGTAGGTGCACAGGAAGGACCAGCTATCATAGTAACCGGTCACGACTTAAAAGCATTGGAAGAATTATTAAAACAAGTTGAAGGAACTGACATTAAAGTTTACACACACTCTGAAATGTTACCAGCTCATGGATATCCTGGATTAAACAAATACGAAAACTTGGCAGGACAATTAGGTGGAGCATGGCACGATCAAAGAACAATCTTCAAAAAATACAATGCAGCAATTGTTGCAACCAGTAACTGCGTATTGCCAGCACTTGATGCATACAAAGAAAGAATGTTCACAATGGATGTAGCTAAACTTGAAGGCGTAAAAACAATTGATGATTATGACTTCTCAGAAGTTATCGAATGCGCAAAATCATTAGGCGGTCTTGAAGCTGAAGAATTAACTACCATAACCACCGGTTGGAGTGCAGGAGCAATTGTTGAACATGCTGATGCAATCAAAAAATTAGTTGAAGAAGGTAAAATCAGAAGATTCTTCGTTGTTGGCGGATGTGACAAAGCAGCAAAACACAACAACTACTACAGAGAATTTGTACAAAACTTGCCTGAAGACACTGTAATCTTAACCTTAGCATGTGGAAAATACAAATTCAATGACTTGGATTTAGGCGACATTGAAGGCATCCCAAGATTATTAGACGTAGGTCAATGTAACGATACCATTGTTGCAGTTGATGTAGCAGTAGCTTTATGTGAATTATTCGACATGGAATTAAATGACTTACCATTAACTATCGTCCTTTCATGGATGGAACAAAAAGCAGCTGCAGTACTCTGGGCTTTACTCTACCTTGGAAAAACCGATATGTGGATTGGACCAGTGCTCCCGGCATGGTGTAATGAAGACATCTTAAATGTCTTAATAGAAAACTACAACTTAACTCCAACTTCTGGAAATGCATTAGTCGATATTAAGAAAATTATGGAGGAATAGACTATGAGTGAGGATATAAAAGCAAAAGCTTTGAATATCCAGTTTTTAGTTGACTACCAAAAGGATACTGTTGTAAGCCGTGAAGTCATCAAAAAGGAATTGGGAACAGTAACATTCTTTGCCTTTGATCAAGGCCAAGGATTATCAGAACATTCAGCTCCTTTTGATGCAATGGTTCAGATAATTGATGGTGAAGCAGAAATTACCATTTCCGGTGTAAAAAACACTGTCAAAGCAGGTGAAATCATTATCATGCCTGCAAATGAGCCACATGCGCTTCAGGCAGAAAACAGTCCATATAAAATGATCTTAACCATGATAAAATCTTAGTAATAGGGTAATGTAGTTTAAGTTTGTCTTATATTAAAAGACAACCTTTATCATATTTATTTTCAGCAAGTGGAAAATCCGAAGTTTATTAAGTTGGATGTGGACAGTATCATGGAAATTGATTGTTTTAATTCAATTTAAATTTCCAATTCTTCTTTTTTTTATTTATTTTAGTTAATTACTTAGTCCTAAATTATTTTGTGAATTATTTTTCACTTAAATCGATAGGCTTACAAATATCAGTTTATCTGCTCTCTGTTATCCAAATCAGTTATATATTTATATATTCGTTGATAGACTTTTAGTCATGTTTTAGAAGTTTTAAACAAAAGGGAATTATTTCAGAGATTGTTTGAATGATATAAAACATTTATCATGAAATTTATTAGGAGTTTGGAAAGGGATGAAATACAAAAAAAGCATGATCCTACTGCTTCTTGCAATTTTCATATTCTCAATTGCAACCGTTAATGCAGGGGATATGAATGATACAACAAGTGAGGGCATCAGGCAAATGGAACAGGTAACACTCAAGACAACTGAAAACGAAATAATAACGGATAATCCGAATACATTCTCACAACTGGACAAGGATATTAATGCATCACATGACACATTTGAAATGAAGTATGACTACACTTTCAGCAATGAAACTGACAGTGGTCCGGTTGTTATTAATAAAAGCGATTTCACAATAAACGGAAACAATCATGTTCTGGATGCAAACATGCAATCCGGAATATTCAAGATTACAGGAAGCAATATAACAATCAACAATCTCATATTCATCAACGGTAATAGCAATAAAGGAGGTGCAATATATGCTACAGGCCATATTACATTAAACAATGTGACTTTCATTGGCAATAATGCCAGTTGTGGCGGAGCAATTCTCATTTATGGCAGTATATTAAATTGCGCAGGGTCCCGCTTTATTGACAATTATGGTGAAAGGGGATCATCAATATATTTAGATAAAGCCACATTAAATGTCTGTAACTCATCTGTTACATCACACAAATCAGGCAAATATGGTCAAATTTATGCCACACATTCCTCAGTCAGCATAGATGAGTCAGATTTCATTAACATAACTTCTGCGTATGCATCCGCACTCTATTTTGCATATTGTGAAAGTTCAATTACTAATTCCAGATTCATTAACCTTACAGCCGAGAAATCCGCAGGAGCAATTGCCGTAAAATGGGCAGGTAACTCATGTATCAAAGGCTGTGAGTTCATCAACACCAAATCCATTAAAAATGCCGGCGCAATACTGGTTGATTATGGAAGGGAAGCCTACAATGCTAC
>JAFUCN010000097.1 GCA_017459665.1 Methanobrevibacter sp.
AGTAATCTTGCATTTATGATGGCGATGATCGGTTCTGCTGTTGGACTTGGAAACATCTGGCGTTTCCCGAATGTCCTATACTCCAATGGTGGAGGATCATTTATGATTCCTTATATCGTTTCACTATTTCTTTTAGGAATTTCCTTTGTTTTGGTTGAATATGCAGTAGGATATAAGTTCAAAAGGTCACTTGCAAGAATACTATTTTCAGTCAGCAAAAAACTAGAACCTGTAGCATGGTTTATTCTATTGATTGTATTTTTAATTACAACATATTACGTTTGTGTTGTTGGATGGGACCTGATTTATATCATATTGAGCTTTACAAAAGCCTGGGGCGCAAACCCTGATTTATATTTTGCAAATAACGTTTTGCAGTCAACCGATTCAATTTCAGGATTATTTACCATTGTTCCAACAGTGCTTGCATCAGTATTTGCAATTTGGTTTTTAGCATGGTTCATTCTTAAAAGAGACTTAAATGAAGGAATCGGACGTGTAAGCAAAATCCTATTGCCTTTACTTTGTTTGATTGTTGTCGGCATCGTTGCATTTTCCCTAACTTTACCTGGTGCATCAATCGGATACACACAGATTTTTACACCGGACTGGTCAGCGCTGACCAATTTAAATGTATGGCTGGCGGCATTTGGGCAAATCGTATTCTCCCTAAGTTTAGGTATGGCAATTGCAATGACATATGCAAGTTATCTGCCTGAAGGCTCAAAACTAGTGGACAATGCACTGATTGTAGCATTTTCAAACTCAGGTTTTGAAGTTTTTAATTCAATTGGAATATTTTCAATTTTAGGATTTATGGCTTTAAGTTCAGGAATTCCGTTCAATGAACTTGTAACTGAAGGAACTGGCCTTGCTTTTGTCGTTTTCCCACAAGTATTTAACATAATGGGCGACGTAGCATATATTATAGGACCACTATTCTTCCTGTGCATCTTATTTGCAGGAATCACATCAGTTATCGCGCTTCTTGAAGGAGTTTGCTATTCAATTTCTGAAAAGTTCCTTATCGAACGTAAAAAGACCGCTACAGCAGTATGCATTGTAGGATTTTTAATTTCAACAATATTTGCAACAGGAATCGGAAGCACAATTCTCGGAGTATTTGACGCATATCTAAACAATTTCGCACTTTTATTTGCAATACTTCTTGAATGCATAATCTTCGGTTGGATCTACAAGTTTGACGACCTGATTAAAACATTGAATGACAATTCCTCAATCAAAATGGGCAAAACCTGGAAAACAGTGATCAAATTCATTTTACCGATTTGTATTGCTGGCCTTTGGATTCAAGGAGTCTATTCAACCTTTACAACATCAGATGGATTAAGCATAACCATAATGATAATCCTAACAGTCATACTGATTGTCGTTCCATTCATCTTTGCAAAATTGCCTGCAATCAACAAAAATTACTACAACGTGGAAAATTGATTTCAAATAGCTAAATTATTAGCTATTTGCTTTTTTTATTTTATTTAAATAAATTTACATCACTTAAAACCTCTAATTTTAAATATTATTAAGTTAATACTAATAATTACGATTTTAAGAGGTTATTTTATGATAAATGTTTCTTCAATAAAAACAAATTTGTACTGTCCTATGAAGCTATATCACCAAATCCATACAGACAGTTGTGAAAATGATGATTACCAGTTAGCTGTTGAAATTAAAAAGCTTAAAATTGATGTTCAGGATTTAATAAAGAAAAATATGCGAAAAGTAAGAAAAGAAATGGATTTAAAAGAAATCGAAGACATCCTATCTGACAACATCAAGGAGCATATTGAAAGTACACTCGATTCAATCAAGGAAATGGGCTTTGAAATTGAAGAGTCCAAAAAGAGCGAAATACTCACAAGCACTTACTTCAACATCAAAATCATGGCTTTAAAAATCTCAAAGGCAATGGCAATTCTTGACAAACATGCCTTCGCCATAATGGACATGTTCTTTCCAAATTGCATGTATTCATACCTTATTAAAAAGGAAAATCTTGAACTGATCGGGATGTGTGATAAAATAGAGATAATTGACGGCAAATATTACCCAGTAACCATTAAAAATTCCAAACCACCACTTAAAGGTGTCTGGAGACAGGATGCAATCGAGCTGGTGGCCCATGCAATCCTCATTGAAGAGGAATTTGAAACAGAAGTTTACGTGGGTTTTGTCGAATATGAAAAAATAGGTGACAGACGTCCAGTAATCATGGATGTAACCTTAAGAAAAGCATTATTTGATGAAATTCGCAAAGTCAAAGAGATAGTTGAGAATAAAAAGGCCCCTGCTCTTAAAAGGAATGCTAAAAAATGTGGATTTTGCGAATATGAGGATTTATGTTTGAAAAGTTGATTTAAGATTTATGATTTTTTAAAAATAGGTTCTTTATATACTATCAATTTTTTTAAAAATAAGTACAGAAAATCAAAAAAATTAAGTAAATAAGGATTATTTAATCCTTATTCACTTTAGGAAGTGATGAACTTCCCATATATCCATAAACATTAAAATTTAATATTATCTCCAAGTCTTTCAATATTAAATACAGCAGTATCTGCTATTGACATTACGGCCAAAACACCGGCCTGAATAGGATCTGTGATAATCAAATCAGCATATTCAGTTACGCTTCCAGGCATGTTCAGACAGATTACAATTAATTTGCTTTCCTCTTTTACTTTTTTAACAGCCTGTGTAATTTCTCCACCCATGAGTGAACCTGCTAGAACCAAAGCGCTTACACGAGGAAGTCTTGAAATAGCTTCAATAGCTTCAGCCAAATCCTTTTCACCAACCAATGGAATTGTATCAATACTGATACGTTCTCCACGTATGTTGTGCCTGTCAGCTTCGGTAATAGCACCCATTGCCACTTGGGACACCTGTGCTCCGCCACCGACTATGATTATACGTTTTCCATAGATATCCAGTTGAGAACCATGCAGTTCAACTGATTTGATTTCATCAATGCTTTTTAAATCATTGATTAAATCATCTATATCTTCAACATGCTCCAGCTCCAGGTTAATGGAACCCATGTTGTTTTTTTCGACAAAAAGGTGAACATAACTGATATTTGCACCGTGATTAGTGATGACATCAGTAATATCATCCAATACTCCCTTTTTTTCATCTGATTTGATAGTTAATGTATAATCACTCATTTTTATGGCCTGATTTTATCTAATTCTGCATGTGCCCTTTTCCACATGCTTAAATAATTGTCATTTTTAGTAACTGGAATCACTTCAAGACCTAAGTCCCTGTGTTCTTCAATCCATTCTTCGTGAAATACTGGTATTTCAATTTTGATTGGTTCGGAGGTTTTATTTACCACTATGAGATTTCTGTAAGGAAAATCCCATTCAACAATGTATCCTCCAAGACTTACCATGTGATACGGTCTCATAACAAACTTCATTTTCCTCACCTCATAATAATCCGATTACAACAGCCAATATTCCAAGCAATGTTGCACCTAAAATTGTTGGCAATAGCTGTCTGTTTGTAAATACTGGGCTGAACGCTGAAAATATTCCCATCATAAATACAAAAATCAATGCAACTGCAATGTTAACTAAAATTCCCAATGAGAATATGTTTGGCGGAATTCCAATGAACAATACTGAAAATACACAACCGAGCACAAACATAAAGAATCCTCTAGTCAAATAAACAATAGCCCTGTATTTAGATGCATATTCCATATATGGACCTTCAATTACATCACTTTTAGCTTTAATAATTGAAAACGGATATTCATTCAATATTATCATGTAACCAATGAAAAAGACTATTGCTGCAATTCCACCTGCCACTGTAAAGAGGAACGGTCCGTGTGCCTGCTGATACAATACGATGTCCTGCAGGAAAATGCTTCTAGCAGCAGTTACTGGAGCAAATAATGCCAGATATAATGGGAATGACCCATAGGTAATCATTCTTAAAGACCTTTTTGCACTTATATCTTCAATAAATGATCTTTGTGCGTTTAAGTGAGCTCCTCCTTTTGCCAAATCCGGAAACGGCATTCTCAAAGACATTACTGATTTTGATAATGCTCCCATCAATACATAACAGATTTCTTCAACTTTTAAAAATCCAACAATTGCCACCAGACTTGCAAGAGCAGGTATTGCATAAGCCTGCGGAGTCAATGCTACAAGAATGCATAAAACAACGATGAAACACAATATCGGCAATATCTTATACAATCCAGGAACAGGAGATTCCACTTTAACGTTTTCCTTAAACATGAATTTTAGTGGAGCCATGATTCCAGGAGCAATTACAAGAGGTCCGATTCTCTGCTGAATTCTTGCATGAATGTATTTTCTCTCAATTCCAGGAAGCAATGTTGAAATTATAAAACAGACGATTACTGTAAGGACAACTGCAAGAACTGAGTTTATTAATGTATTTGAAAACATAATCTATCTCCTTATTACCTCAATTGCTCTATCAGTACATGTGAAACATGGGTCACATTGTACAATACATAATTGTGCATCTGTAAGCTGATCTCCAATACATGCATATTGCATTGCTCCAATATTTGCCATTGATGGAGTTCTTATAATACAGTGCCTTACTCTTCCGCTTTCCAATGCATAGGAATGATATAGAGTTCCCCTTGGAACTTCAATGTAACTTTCAGTTATGTCTGTGTCAACCATTTCCCAGTCATGGTTAACAAGTTTACCTTCAGGAATGTTTGAAATAGCCTGTCTGATAATGTTGATTGACTCGAATGACTCCAAAGCCCTCATCAGCAGATTGGATTTTACATCACCGTCCGGTTGGGTTATAACATTAAAATCAAAGTCTTCATATTCAAACATGGTGGTTCTCAAGTCCCTTGCAACACCGGTTGCCCTTAGGCTTGGACCTGTTACTGCAAGTTCAATAGCCTGCTTTTGAGGCAATACGCCAATTCCTGTTATCCTTGACATTACCATTGAATCTGCTGTGAATCTGGCTGCAAAATCTGTTAGACCCTCTTCAATTTTATCCATGTCGTTTTTAAGTCTCAATAGCTTGGCTTCATCCAATTCGCATCTTGGCCTTACTCCACCTAAAACGGAACATCCGTACTGAACTCTGTTTCCTCCAATCATTGCAAGTAATTCCATGACAATTTCTCTTAAGTAGAATACTCTCATTGAAAATGTTTCATGAGACAACACTTCACAACCATGCGCTAAATACAAGAAGTGTGAATGTAAACGTTCAAGTTCTCCCATGATGACACGAATATACAAAGCTCTATCCGGAATTTCAATACCCAAACCCATTTCAGCAGTTCTGCATGAATTCCATATATGTGAGTTGGAACAAATTCCGCAAATTTTTTCTGTAAGTGAATTAGCTTTTTGAACAGGAAGTCCCTCCATGATTCTTTCAATACCTCTATGATTAACACCAATAGTTATTTCAGCTTCCTGGACAATTTCATCTTCAACAAAAAACCTTACCCTATACGGTTCCAATGCAGCAGGGTGAACTGTACCCATTGGAATTTCTGTTTCAATAATATTGCTTCTTGGTACTTTCTCATCCATTTAATCCCCTCCTTAATCTGCATCCAATAATGTAGGTAAAAGTGATACAACACCAGCCAAGACATCCTGCGGCCTTACAGCACAGCCCGGAATTTTAGCATTAACCGGAATAATATTTTCAACTGGCCCTTCAATTTCTTCTGAAGGGATATCACCATAACAGTTCTTATAAACACCACCCATCAGAGCGCAACTTCCAGCAGCTACAACCAATTTAGGATTAGGAATAGCTTCATAAATCGCTTCTAATGGTTTTCTATTTAAATGTGTAACCGGCCCTGTGACAACAAGAACGTCTGCTTCACGAGGATTCCATGTTAAAAACACATTATATTGCTCAGCATCAAAACGTGGTGACAATATAGAATTTACAATTTCAATATCGCAGCCGTTGCATCCGCCAGTATAAACCAGCATGACGTGAATTGCTCTTGCCCTTGAAAATGATTTAATTCCCATCTAATCACCATCCTCCAAATTTTTCAATACTGTTTTATCAGATAAGTATTGTGCAATAATCTTAAGTTTATCATCTGAAATTTTAAATGGCTGTTCGAGAAACTCTGAAATGTCAACTTCCTGGTCCCCAACACAACTTGGGTGGACAGTTCCTTTCTGTCCGTAAAGTGAAAATATTGGGCAGAAATCATGACAGTAATAACATACAACACATTTTTCAAGATTAATTTCAGGTACCTGATCTTTAGTCCAATCATCAGTCAGTTTAACAGGATTTGTCAATGGTTTCATTTCAATTGCACCTGTTGGACATACATTAGCACAACCAGAACATCCGATACATGCTTTTTCATCAACTCTATCATCAACCTCAACTGAGAGAGTGGAAATTTGCCTTTTAAGTTCCATGTCAGTAACTCTATCAGCTGCAAAAAAGATTCTTTTAAAGTTGGTAAAAGCTCCTTCTAAAGCTATTTTAAGTAAGTTAATCATTTAAATACCCTCTATTGAATCTTTAAAATTTCTTTCAAACAGGAATGCTCTTGCAGGACATGCATTTTTACATGCTCCGCAATAAGTACAGTTATCCTCGTTTACAACAAACTGACCATCGATTTCGTCAATCGCATCATATGAACAAATCTTATGGCATAATCCGCAATGCATACACAATTCCTGTTCAATGAAGTTGAAACCATCTTTGATTTCGTTTTTATACATTGTAGTTTTTGGAATCGCATCAACAGGACAGTGAACTGCACAATTCTCACACAAGATACATTTATCCAGATTAACGGAAATAGTTCCCCTGTGCAGGGTAATTGCCTCTTCCTGACAGACTTCCACACAGATTCCACAGGATATGCAGTCATCTGAAACGCTTCCGTCCCATGTGTGAGTCATGTATTGGCGTGCTCCAACTTCATCACATACCTGCGCACATTTACCGCATGAAACACAGAAACCGGACAATGTGGACAGCTCTTCATCGTTAATCTCATCATAGATAAACATTTCCTCATCAATTCTTAAAGTATGAACAGGACATGCGTTGATTGCCACATCATGAGTGACATTTTCTGTATCGCCTGCAGGATTATATCTTAATTTACCATCATCACGGATAAGTGACTCATTTTCACATAAATCAGCGCATAATCCGCAGTTTAGACAGGATATGATAGTTCCTGTCGGTTTTTGATTTAATTTGTTAACAATAATCTCAAAGTCATCTACTGAAATTGCATTATTCGGACAAGCTTTCATACAGTTAAGACAAAGTGTACATGATGACTTGTTTATGATTTGAAGTTTATTCATTGATCCGTTAGGACATACATCGCTACAGATTCTACAGTCACTACAAATTCCATCATCCCTGTCACGTCTTACATGAATCGCTCCTGTCGGACAGTATTCCTGACATCTTCCGCATAAAATACATTTTTCTGTGTCTGTTCCAAAGTAGCTTCTTGTGACAACTTTGGTTTCGCTTTCGCTTTTGTGAGGAACATTGTCGATTGGAGGGTTGAGAATTTTCAATGATTCTATGAAATTGAGCTGTTTTTCTTTTTCAAGTTCAAAACCGTCAATACGATTTGCACAGACTTCCTCACACACTCCACAACGTGAACAGATACCATAGACAATGCCGTCTTCAATAGTAATGTTATTGGTAGGACAGTTGTACATGCACATTCCACAGCCGTTACATTTGGCTCTGTCTACAACATATCCTCCATAGCTATTTTGAAATATTGCGCCGTTCGGACAGTTTTTATAACATATTCCACAAGTAAGACAGCTGAAAGCTTTGCCGTTAATGAATTTAATGGCTTTTGTAGGACACTGTTTAACACACTCTCTTTTTCCATCACACGTATTAGTTGTTAAAAACATTATAAAAACCCCTATTTACTCCTTGCAAATATTAGTTTGCCTACAAAAATTCCTATTAAAGCAGATAAAAATGCAGTTGAAATTGGCAGGTCAGTGTAAAACGGATAATTACCTGATTGCCAGGCTACAATAATTCCTGCAATAAATATTACTACAAATGCTCCGAGAGTGAAATTAGTGTCATTCACATTAAGTTTAAGCTGGGATCCGATAATCAAACCCAATATCAATCCGAATATTATTGGTCCTAAACTTAACATCATTCACCCTCCTCAGTTAACTTTTTGAATCCTTCAAATGCAATGACAATTGAGGATAATCCGACAAATACCTTCAAACCTACGAAGATATTAAGGTATGGAATTATTCCTGCATTTGTAACATCAGGATAATGCAGTATCGCCTGGATAGATGCCGGAACAACATTGAGAATGTCGGTACCGACATTGTAGAGGAAAAATCCTCCGACAAACAGTCCGATTAAACCGAATATGATAAATCCTAATGCTCCAACGGATTCAAGAACTTCAATGAATGCATGAGAGAATTCCAATGGAGAATTACCCAATCCATAAACTAAAATGGATAGGATTACGCCACTTGCAATCATCGCTCCACCCTGGAAACCTCCACCAGGAGTGATATGTCCTCCAAGGATGGTCATTACACCTAAACAAATAAGGATAATTGAAATTGGCAAGGATATAAGTTTTAAAATAACGCTATTCTGACTCATCTTTTATCCCCCAATAATCCTCTTCCAAATATGAGTAAAACCACTAAACCGGCAGTAAGCAGAATAATTGATTCTCCTAATGTATCGTATGCTCTGAAATCAAAAATTACTACTGTTACCATATTTGGAGCAATTTGTGTTCCTAAATAATTGTAAATATTACTTACGCCAGGATTGATAATGCTGCTTAAATGGAAAACAGCATCAAATAATGTTACGGAAAATATCGCAGCCATTACTCCCGCTATTAAATTACGAATAGTAGTCTTATCAGACAAGATTACCACCCCAATACATGAATACAACAATAATTGAAAGTGTAACTACTGCATAAAACAACATCTTTTCAAGTGAATCCTCTTGTTCTATCTTAAACTTAGGAATAAGTGGAATATTTGAAATCAACACAATAGCCAATATCAATGTAACAAGACCTGCAAGCAAAACGCTTACGTGCCTCAATAATATTGCTGATAACACTAATGATACAATTAAAAATATTTCTGCTGTAATACTGCCGGAAACATCTGCATTAGTTACAGGACCCGGTGAAAACAATTTTCGAAATTGCTTTACAACATCAAATATCTGATCATAAAGTTTCATAATATCCCTCCTACAAAGTTAGAAATTCCGCTTGTCACAACATCCGGGAAAATACCTAAAAGTACAATGATTATCAGTAAAACTCCCATTGCGAAAATCATGGATTTTGGAACGCTTTTTCCTTCAAGTTCCAAATCGTTTGGTTTTGGTCTTAAAAACATTGCATAAAATGTTTTGACAAATACAACAAATGTTGCTATACTTACCATAATAGCCAGAATGGATATCTCCGGGAATCCGCAACTTAAAGATGCCTGAACAAGCATTAATTTAGATTGGAAACCGCTTAGAGGAGGAACACCTGCCATTGCCAAACCACCAATCAAAAGCATTAGGCTTACTTTCGGATGGTATGCAAGAAGGCCTCCGAGTTTACGGGTATCCACTTCATTTGTTGCATTGACTATTGCGCCAAATCCAATGAATAATAATGCAGTGATAATAATTTCGTTTAAAGCCTGGAACAGACCGGCAGTTATTGCGTATTGAGTTCCAAGACCTATACCTAATCCAATGAAACCAAGTTCACCGACAGCTAAAAATCCAATCATTCTTCTGAAGTCTGTTTGGGTCAGTGCAAGAGAGACACCCAATATCATAGCCAAGATAGAGAAGAAGACTACGAGAACTTCAAATATTGGTAATGCTGAATAGATTCTGTACATGATGAGTACAATTGAAATCATTGAAATAACTGTAAATGACTGAAGCAATGCTGCTCCGTGAGGTTCTGCTTTTGAATAAATTCCAGATTTTATAGTATGGAATGGTGGCAAACCTGATGCGTATAACCAACCAAAGAATATTAATCCGAGTGAAGTTAAAAATACTGGAGAAGTAGCATCAACCAAACCGTTGTGAACAGCAGCTACGATATCTGTAATGTTTACACTACCTGTCAATGCCAATAGGAATCCAATTCCCAAAAGCATTATTGGAGATCCGATTGAACCTAAAATCATATATTTTAAAGCCATTTCATAGCTGTAATCTATTGATGAAGCCGCTACAATACCGACTTGTGCAAGTGCCAATATCTCAAAGAATACAAACATGTGGAAAATATCATCAGTGAGCAACATTGCAGTTACTGCAGCAGTTCCTAAGAACAACAGGAACAAGTATGGTCCTGAAATTTTCTTATATTTTGTTAAATATATGAATACGACCAAAAAGGTCAAAAGACCGATCATTGCTATGAAGATTTGCTGCAGGAATGTGAATGAATATGTAATTGCAGGATGATACATGACACTGGTTACGTTATCCAACATCGGAGCATATCCTCCAAAGTAATGAAGACCGTAATTGGATGCCAACGGTATAATCGGAAGACAGATTGCAACAACAAATGCAAATATCTTGGTTACTGTATTGAACCTTGAAAAAGCACTGATAATTAGCGCAGCCATCAATGGAACAATAACCATAAGTGGAATTAGTTCATTCATTGTATTCCTCCTGTTTGGATGTGTCTGCCAACATTACTTTTGTAGATAAAGTACCATATCTCTTATAAAGAACCATTACTAAAGCAAGCATGACTGCCAGAGTACTTGCACCTATTACAATACTGGTGAGTACCAAACCAAAAGGCAATGGATAAGCCGCATTTGCTGCAAACCATGAAGTATCCATTCCAGGCATTAAAATAGGAACTACTCCACCTGCCTTATAACCAATGGCAACAATGAATAGGTTTGCACCTTCTTCAATAAAACTAATACCAATAATCTTTTTTATGATATTATCAATAAAAATTGCTGAGTAAAGTCCAATGACAACCAAAGCAATTGATGTAAATAATATCGCAAGTTGTGTTTGTGCCATCAGCTATCCTCCCTTTGAGTTTTTTTAACAGCCAAAGCAATAAATACAGGAACTATTGCTGCTCCAACAATAGCTTGAGTTAAAGCAACGTCCGGCGCCAATAGAATTTGGAAAAGAACTGCCAGAGCCCCTCCGGAAAATCCTGTTAGAATTGCTGCCTTTAACAAGTCTTTTTGAATAAGAGCAAGAATTGCACTTACAACAATTATTACCATTAATACAAAGTCTAACATCTTACTCATCCTCATTAATTTCTAGTGTAGTTACTGAAAACCTATCATCAGTCTTAAGCTTTTCTGAATTTTCACTTTCAAAAGCTCGCATCTTTTCTTTTGGATGTATAAATGGATGGTTTTCATCTACAACTACTTCTACATTCTGTAAATCAACGTTATTTTCTCTATCTTCTTTTTTCCAATAAGCATTGGCCACTGCATGTGCTATGAATGGTGCTAGAATAAAGTAAATTCCAGCCAATAAATACTGACCAATTCCAATCATGGCAATAATACATGCAATATCAAAAAGGCCTGCAATGTGGATTCTTGCATAAACAATATTCTTTGTATCTTTACCTAAACTGACAAGTCCTATTGCTGATATAATCATTAAAATTGCTGCTATAATGAGAAGGATTGATTGAATATATTCTATCATTTTTCATCCCCTCCTAAAACTACAGCGAAAGCAACAGTACCTACAAAACCAAAGAATATTAAAGCTAATGATATATCCCTATAGAATTCAAGGTTATATAAACCACCAACAATGAGCAAAGCTACTGCAAAAGCATTGACAACTATAGAGCTTCCTAAAAGCCCCATTGATGTGGATTTATATGCACTTGCCCTTAGAGCGGCCAACATTACAATAATTAATGCAATAACCACAATATATTTTGAAATAAACAATATATCCATACTATCTCACTCGATTTTTTTATGAGAAAATGCGAGTTATTCCAACATTTTCTTAATATACTTTTCAAAAGGAATGATATCCTCTTTACTTCTTGGAGAAATAGCAGCTACTTTGATAATGTTATTTTCACTGTCCAAATCAACAGACAAAGTACCAGGAGTTAAAGAAATACTATTTGCTAAAATTGTCTGTGAAACAGGTCTCTCTAAAACTGTTTCAACATCAACAATTACAGGATCAATATTTCTCCTCATAACTCTATTAAATGCAACATCTATTGTTGATTTAATGATTTCATAAATAAGGTCTAAGAAATAAATAATTCCATAACCGATTCTAGTCAAAAACATTAAACAAGCTCCATTTCATTAAATAATTAAAAGTCAAAAAATTGACTATATAATAATATTATTATTTATCATGATTATTTATTATAAATGTATGCTTTTAAAAAAAATGCCTTTAAAAAATAGAAAAAATGTAAAAAATAATTTTTAAAAAATAAAAATGAACAATATTGTTCAATAAAATTAAAAAGAAGAATGAAATCATATTAAAAAGCAAAATTAGAAAAAAATTTACAGGAATAAAAAATTTATATATTATTATTTTTAAATTTAGTTATACCTAAAAGGTGTTATGATGAAATTAGTTGAAAAGATAGAGCCCCTGATAATATTTCTTGCAGTGATAATCGGATTAGTATTCAGCAACATTGATGCGATAGCTCAAAATACCGATTATCTAATCACAATATTCCTGTGTTTAATGCTTTATGCAGTATTTCTTGAAATACCATTAAACGAACTTAAAAACAGTTTTAGAAATGTGAAATTCTCGATTACAAGCATAATAATTAATTTCATATGGACACCATTATTCGGATATTTTCTTGGAAGTATATTTTTAAAGGGAAATGTCGATATCCTAATCGGATTTTTCATGCTGATACTGACCCCATGTACTGACTGGTATCTGGTATTTACCAAACTTGCAAAAGGAGACTTGAAATTAAGCCTATCAATACTTCCGATTAATCTGATACTCCAGATTGTATTATTGCCTATTTATCTGATTATTTTCTTTTCAAGCGCAAACAATATGGATTATTTGCAATTGGGATATTCAATTCTAACTGTTATTGTAATTCCATTCATTTTAGCGCAGATAACAAAATTATTATTCAAAGATGATACAAAAGAAAAGATAATTGAAGTGTTCAGCAGTTTAGAAATCCTGTTTTTGGCACTTGCAGTATTCTGCATATTTGCAAGCCAGGGAGGATTGTTGTTAACTAACCTGAATTCAGTTATAACAATATTCATCCCGTTAATCCTGTTTTTCAGCGCAAATACAATAATAGACTTGCTTTTGGCTGAAAAGATTAACTTTACATATCCGGAATATGCAAGCCTTACAATGACAACCCTCGCTAGAAACTCTCCATTGGCACTGGCAATTGCAATAAACTCTTTTCCGGGTCATGAACTAATAGCCATTGCACT
>JAFUCN010000098.1 GCA_017459665.1 Methanobrevibacter sp.
CAACTTTGACTATTGCTCAAGGCAATGCCAGTGCTGTTGTTACATTAGTATGTGGTGAAAGCCCTGTTGCCGGTGCAAACGTTACTTACGCAGTAAATGATGTTGAAAGCACTGGTGTAACTGATGAAAACGGTACTTTTAAAATCACCAACTTGACTGGTGAAGTTGCACTTAAAGTAACCTATTTAGGCTCAGACGCTTATAAAGCAAGCAATGCTACAGTTGCATTTAACTTTACTGCAGCAGATGATAACTCAACTGGCGGTAACGGAACAGGTAACAATACCAATCCTGGCGGAAACACAGAACCTGGCAACAATACAAATCCTGATCAAAACACTACTGTTGTCAAAACTGCTACTGTTTTGACCGCTCCTGGTTTCAGCATGGTTTATTTAAACGGTGATTCATTGGTCATTACCTTAAAAGATACTGACGGCAAAGCAATTTCTGGTGCTGTCGTATCAGTTGACTTTGGAGGTGCCGTATACAATGTAACTACTGATGCTGACGGTAAGGCTTTACGTTCAATCGGTCTTGCTCCAAATACTTACACTGCAACAGTAACTTATGCAGGTAACGATACCTATGCAGCATCAAGCGTGACAAGTAAAATCACTGTTACTAAAGGTACTCCAGCATTGACTGCTAAAGCTAAGACCTTCAAGGCTAAAACAGCTACTAAAAAGTACACAGTTACATTAAAATACAAAGGTAAAGCAGCAAACAAGGTTAAACTTACTCTTAAAATCGGTTCAAAAACATTCAAGGCAACAACCGATGCAAATGGTAAAGCGACCTTCAAGATTACCAAAGTAACTGCTAAAAAGACTTATACCTGTACTGTTAAGTCAAAAGCTAACAACTTGTACAAAGCTGTGTCTAAAACAGTTAAAATTAAAATCAGTTAAATAAAGGTTTAAATAACCTTTATCTTTTTTTTATATAATTTGTCTAAATTTTTCTATTTCATATTAATAAACCTATAAATAAGTTATTGAAACATATATGATTTTTGCAATTTTTATTTGAATTTTAACAACTTTTGTAAAAATATTTTACAGTTTCCACTATTTTTTCAAAGATTTTGCGCTGATTTTGCCAAGTTTATTAATAGAATATATTTTAAGTATTCAAATTCGATTTTGAATATTTATCTTTGATTAATTGAAGGTTGTTAAAATTATGAAATTTAAAAAGATAATGATAGTCGGTTTGATATTGCTGGCTATCTTGACAATTGGAGCTGTTAGCGCGTCTGACACGTCAGATGAACTTGCAGTGAGTGATTCATCTGATGATGTGGTTCAAACATCTCTAGATGATGTGAATGTATTGGCAAATGATGAGGATTATAATATTGATATTCATGATGATGATATTAAAGATGATGATGACTTGGTAGCTGTGTTGATGGTGCCTGGAGATACAACATCTGGTAATTTTACTATCTATTGTCATGATGATAATGGTGTTGAGTATTATTTATTTAATAGGGAAATTCCTGCTAATTTAGAAAATGATGCAAATTGGTATCAAGATGGCGATAATGAACCTATAAAATGTAAGGTCTTTAAAAAGGATTTAACTTATGATGATGACATTAACTGTAGATATTTGAATCTTACTTTTGTTAATGATAACGAAAATCTTGTAGGTAAATTAGCTCAACTGTTCATTGAAGATGACGGTACAATAACATTTGGCAGTCCTTATCATACATATGTGCATGGAGATGATGAAATAACCTCATTTGATGAGGATTTCTGTGGAGTTGGCATACCTAATGGTGTAAGTGGTAACTTCACTGTTTATCGTGATGATGACGGTGAAAGAAAGTATTTCTTTAATAGGGCAGTTCCTGATGATTTGGAAAATGATCCTAATTGGTGTGAAAATGATTTTGGAATTATTGAATGTAATGTGCATTATTCCGATTTAGTAAATACAGAGGATATTGATGAGGGCGATGAAATAGTATTTGCTTTCATGGTGGATGGTCAAGTATATGATGATTTGTCTGATACCTATAAATTTGAAAAAGGTGATGGATATGTTAGATTTAACTCTATTGAACACCATGATGAACCATTCTGGAATCCTAATGAAGTTAAAGCGGATAACCCTGATGAGGTTGTACTTAGGATTTTTGATTTCCCTGA
>JAFUCN010000099.1 GCA_017459665.1 Methanobrevibacter sp.
CTTCCAAACTCCCCCTTTTTTAATATTAAACATCATCAAGGATTTCAGGGCTTGCCCCTGCAATTTCAACCAGATATTCTGCTTCAACAATATGTAATTTGGAAGGTATGACAATGCAGTGAAGAGGTCCGCCAAAATCAAAATCAATCAATTGTGAAATTTTACCTGCCCTCACGCAGACATCCTCAGATCCGACACGAGCTATCCCCATTGCCAAAGTATCTTCACTAATCAGACCTTCACGGTCAAGCTCATTTTTAATGTTCATCAGATACTCCAAACCCTGATTTACAGTCATGTAACGGTCCTTGTGAGCCTGTATATCAAGTAAAACCAAAGTATGCAAATCCATTTTTAAATTCTCTTCAATAGCCTCGTAAGGTGATTTTGGATAGAAATTGTAATCCGGAAACGGAATTGTGGTTACCTTACCGAATTTGTAGCCCTGAAGGCCTGAAATGGCTGGAGCGGAAGATAAAATGGATGAGCCATGAATGACTTCATAATCAATTCCCTTTTTTGAACACTGAACTAAAAAATCACTGTGAGTGGTTGCAATTAAAGGATCACCACCAGTTATCAGGGCAACATCCTGTGTTCTGGCCTCCTCTATGAACTTATGTTCCTCTTCAACCTGGCCCCTTACCAAAACTTCAATTTCCTTTCCGATTAATTCCTCAATAGCTTCAAAGCTTGAACCGAATAATCTTGAAGTGAAAAATTCCGCATAGATTTTATCAACATTTTTTAAACATTCCAAACCTTTTAGAGATATATCCTTATGATCAAATAATCCTAAACCCACTAAATAAAACATATATATTATTATAATAATTTAAACATAAATAACTTTATGAAATGTGTAAAAGTTCCATTAACCGAATTGAACGACACCCGTATAAAACTAATGGAAAACGGCCAAATGAGTATGGACTTTAAAATTAAAGCCGAAAAGGAATACGGCTATATTCCCATCACAGAAGATATTGATGGATATGAGATAGTTGATATCGAACTTGAAGAGATTAAAAGGGTGGCCCATAACTTTTCTGAATTGCTTGAAGATGAACTGACTTCAACAGAAATTGAGGATTTAAGAACATCCTTTGACACCATCGGAGATGTTGTGATTTTAGAGATTCCTGATAATCTGAAAGACAAAAAACAGAAAATCGGTGATGCTGCATTAAGGTTTACAAAAAGAAGATCAATCTATATGAAAAAGAGTGCAGTTAAGGGAACAACACGTGTACGCGAATTGGAATTCCTGTCAGGTGAGGATAATCCTGTAACCATCCACAAGGAACATGGAACACGACTGAAACTGAATGTAAAAGAAATGTACTTTTCACCAAGGCTTGCTACAGAAAGAAAACGGGTAATGGAAAGTGTCAGGGACGGTGAAAGAATACTGGACATGTTCTGCGGAATAGGTCCTTTTCCAATCGTCATTGCCAGGAACCATGAGGTTGACATTACTGCAGTTGACATCAACAGCCAAGCAATAAAATACCTGAATGAAAATATCCGATTGAACAAACTGAAAGGCACTATCCGAACATATTGCGGTGATGTGCGTGATGTAAGCAAGCAATTTAACAGCAAGTTCGATAGGATAATCATGAACTTGCCCGGTCTTGCCTATACTTTCCTTGACGTTAGCTTTGATTTAATTGAAGATGGTGGAATAATCAATTATTATGAGTTTTCTGATTCATATGAACAGGGAATAAGTAGGCTAAAAGAGGCATGTTTAAAACAGGATAAGAAAGTTGAAATCCTAAACACCCGAAAAGTGAAATCAACAAGCCCCGGCGAATGGCACATTGCAATTGATGCAAAAGTGAGCGAAGCCAAAAATTAAAAAAAATAGAAATATCCTCCATATCTTGTTAATTTAAGAGATTCCACCTGAAATAAACTAATTATTGTTGCAATTACTCTTAAATTAATGTTTTTTTATAAAACAACATTAAACCTATGTTAATTTTATATAATAACCTTAAAAATTATGATTTTTACTATAATTTTATCACTTTTCTTAAAATATGAATTTATATTTTTTAACATTTTTATAAATAAATTAAATAAAATATCAATTTGATATCAAAAATTCATAAAATATTATCCCCATTTTACAAAATTAAAATCATTAAAAGCTATTTATCAAATAAAAAGATTTATATATAGAGATTAATAATAAATAATCTTAAGTGAGATTAAACATCTCATCGGACTACACTTTAAATAGTGCATGTGGTTCTATAAAATACTAGTTCAATCTAGCTGGAACCGGTTTTTAAAATAAAAAAAAATATTTTTATATCTAGATTCAACCTTATGGTTGCTTGCATTGAGTTGTTCTTGGCAACATAAAGGTGTTTACACCTTTAACGAGGGTTCAAATCCCTCTTAATGCAATTTTTAAACTTTTTTTATAATTTTTACTAAAAATAAGACAATTTGCTAATTTTAAAAAAAAGGATTTTTGAATTATCAATCTAAATTGGATCAATAATTCCTTTTTCAGTTATAATTCCTGTAATCAGCTCTTTAGGAGTTATGTCAAAGGCAGGGTTTATCACTTCAGTGCCTTCCGGACAGATTCTTGCACCACCATAGTATCTGACTTCATCCCCGTCACGCTCTTCGATAACCGTATCAAAAATGGAAATCTCATTATCAAATGTTGAATAAGGAGCTGCCACATAAAACGGAATGTTGTGATGCTTTGCAGCCAAAGCCACCATAAAAGATCCAACCTTGTTTACAACACCGCCTTTTGCGATTCTGTCTGCACCGATTACGACCTTATCGATTTTTCCCTGTGACATCAAAAATCCTGATGCAACATCAGGAATCAATTTGACCGGAATGTTTTCCTGCTGCATTTCCCAAACGCTTAGGCTGGCACCTTGACCACGAGGACGGGTTTCATCACATATCACATTGATGTTTTTTCCCGCTTCATGTGCTGCCCTGATTACGCCCAATGCAGTTCCGTAATCAACACATGCAAGAGCTCCCGCATTGCAGTGGGTTAAGATAGTATCCCCATCATCTATTACTTCAGCACCGAATTTTCCAATGGCTCTGTTGGTTGCCATATCCTCTTCATACATTTTCAATGCTTCTTCAAGCGGATTGTCACTATTTAACACCCTGTCAACTGCCCAGAACAGGTTTACTGCAGTTGGCCTTGCAGCCTTTATTTCATCTGCTGCCTTATTTAAGTCAACACCTTCAATATCAGCAAGTGCCATTCCAAAAGCAGCTGTCACACCAATTGCAGGTGCGCCACGAACAATCATATCACGAATCGCAACAATAACATCCCGATAATCATCACAATAAACATAAGTCAGTTCATCAGGAAGCTTTGTTTGATCAATAAGTTTTAGTCTGTTATCTTCCCATTCAAGTGTCTTCATGATAAAACCTTACAAAAAAGAGTTAAAATAATGAAAAGCATAATTAACGTTAGTTTCTAATTTTTTTAATGTATAAAAAATACAATTAAAGGTTTTATAATTATGCTTCCCGTCTAATTTAATATCCAAAATGGATTGATTAGAGATGTATTAAATACATCTACATAATAATTTAAAAATAATCATTTATAAATTTTTACCTAAATACTGAAAATTAACCATATTTTAGTAATGACTAAAATTTTATGCATTTTCGGTCATGATAGGTACTACTTGTTTTTTACGTGAAACAACACCCTCAAGAAGGACAGTATTATCTTCTAATTTAACACCATAGGCCTTTTCAACTAGACTTGCATTTTTACCAAGTGCAATTACCTGAGAGTTGCTGTTTACAATATCAGTAATTAAAAGCATGAATAAATCCAATTCTTCATCTTCGATGATTTTGTTCATACCTGCTTCAAGGTCGTCTTTCATTTTCAAAACATCACCAATATCTGCGGTGTTAACCTGATTTACAATTGATTTGACATCCTTAAAGTCAATCTGTTTTGCATCTAGTGATAAGATTTCTTCAATTGAAAAGCTGCTTAAGTCTGTACCTGCCTTAAGCATTTCAAGACCATATTCTTCTGCGTCGATTTCAGCGATTTTTGAAAGCTTTTCAACTGCTAATTTATCGTCTTCAGTTGTAGTTGGAGACTTTAAAAGCAAGGTGTCTGAAATGATAGCTGAAAGCATTAATGTAGCGATTTCTTTTGTGATTTCTACGTTGTTTTCTCCATATAGTTTGGCCAGGATTGTTTCAGTACAACCTACAGGTTCAAATCTTAAAAATAACGGATAGGAAGTTTCCAAAGCAAGTTTATGGTGATCAACAACTTTTAAAATGTTAGCGTTTTTTAAATTGTCAACTGATTCTGCAGGAGAGTTGTGATCAACTAAAATAACATTTGCCCCGTCTTCAACACTTTCTAGAAGTTCCGGTGCTTCTAAATTTAAATAATTTAAAATGAATTCAGTTTCTTTGTTGATGTTTCCTAATCTGTAAGCTTGAGCTTCACTGTTTCCTAATTGATTTTCTAAATTAGCCATCACAATACTTGATGTGATTGTATCACTATCTGGACTTTTATGTCCAAAAACATAAGTTTTAACCATTTTATCTTTTCCTCTATGTAATTATTATTAAGTTATATATTTTTTATTTATATTTAATTTTGTTATATGCTGGGAAATGTGGGTGAAATTTCAACTTAAAAATGATGTCCCTGAAACTGTGTAAAAATAAGTGTGTATAGGTGTCCTTCTAATGTGTTTTGGGGGAAACCTCTGCCATAATTATATGTGAAAATGATGTCCCCACAAAAAATTTTAAAGAAGAAAAGTGAGGTGTTAAAACAGGTGAAAGAAGAAAATTTTTGAAGTGTTTGAAGTGAATGATTGTTTAGAAAATATTCAAAACA
>JAFUCN010000100.1 GCA_017459665.1 Methanobrevibacter sp.
CTGGCAATGGGATATATAGGATCATTTAACTACAGATTCGAAGATCCACTAAAACCAGAAGTAATCCTTACAGTAATATTTGCATGTATAATATTTACAATAGGATATCTAATCATAAGATATAAAGTAAAAGCAGAAAACATAAAAGAAATCGGATTTTTAAGTGAAAAGTTACTTTTAACACTTACAATCATAGCCCTAATCCTTCAAGCCGTAAATATGGTCTTGCTTGGAGGAATTCCACTTTTTGATAGTGTCTTAAAATCAAACGCAACAACAAACATCTGGAGAGTGGCATACCCGCTATTCCTGATATGTTTAAATTTACTTTTAGCAAAATACTACAACAAGAAATATATCATCCTAATCTTGGCAGGAGCACTAATTTTTGGCCTTAATGGCTACAGAACCTCAGTTTTAGGAATTTTAGGAAGCTCATTTATAACACTATATTACCTAAATAAAATCTCAAAAAAGGCCGGCATAATTTTCATAGCAATAATAGCAATAGGAATCATGGCTGTGGGATACATCGCTTCACAGTCAATTGCAAACCAGACCTGGACACTTAACCCATTAGAGTTAATCTTTTACAGGGCAGGCTTCACTTTAGAGGTCCTTGAAAAGATAATACCACTTGCAGGAACCACCAACGGAAAAATCCTATCAATGATATTTTCATCAGGAAGCCCGAGAACATTCATCGGCCAGTACGTGCTTCACTACGACGTGTGCCTTACATCAACCATGTTAGGACCAATTTTACTAGACTTTGGAATAATAGGACTCACAATCCAGATGCTATTTATGGGAGCATTTCTAGGCTTAGTCCATAAATTAAAAAAAGGAATTGGAATAGGGATTTATTCGCTAATATTAACACACACTATTATTTGGATAGAAACCGGACCTACTGACATCATGATATGGTTTTTGTACCTTATCGGATTAATCTACATCATCATACAAAAATCAGAATTATCAGTATGATTAATGAGATGAAGAATACGAATGTTCCCCTGATGATGAACTCTGTGTTTCTCTCTGTATACAATGACAATCCATAAGATAAAAACAGAGCAACAAGCATTTCAACAAGACCGGTAATGCCCGCATCCATTCTCAAGAGATTTCCTAAAACGTATGAAATGAGATATGAAACTATAACGACAAGGATAATCAAGATTAAAGGATTACTTACCATTCTAAAAAACAGTGAATCAGTACCGCCCAAAAGAGAACCGGTATTATAGCTAGGCAAATTAAAGCCTGATGAAGATCTGTTCAGCAAACTGCCCAAACCACTTGAACGTGGCTCATCAACCTGCCTGTATAAGGTATTCTTATAGACATTTGGGTTCTGGTCCCTTCTCTGCATGAGATATTCCATATCGGAAGCATCATATGAATATTCAGGATATTCATCCTCAACGTAATATGAACCTTCAGGAACGCTTTGCTGAGCCATATTGTCCTGATACCTTTTTGCCATCTCCACTAAATTGTCACGGTCAACAAGCTTGATGTTTTTTCTAAGTGCATAGTTTTTGGCCTGGGCTGAGAAATAGCATGAAGCCACAACGGTTACCTTTGAAGCCTTAAGACTTTCCTGAACCTGCTCCATTTCCCTTAAAACGTCCACACCAATTTCAAATGTTTTTTCATAATTCTTACATGCTACAACTACCCCAAAATCCCCAATTGTAGTAGGTAGAATAGCATAAATATCAACAACTCTTTGTGAGGTCTTAAAATTCTTGTAAACCTTAAAACCAGAGTCCTCCATTACTTTCGCTATAAAATTAATCAATTGTGGTTTTTCCAAGTTTCCACCCGCTAGTGTATTTTTGTTAATATTATACATTATAGATTAAATTGTTATTAAAGGTTATTATTGACATGTTGGGGTGAATGGGCAATGGTTGGAGAAAGGGTTTTGGGGGACGGTTATTTGCCAGAAACGTTTTCAAGTGATTCTATGCGTTTTTTAAGTTGTCTAATCTCATCATCTTTTTCGGCAATAATGTTATTGCTTTTTTAAGAGCATCCTCTTTTTCAATAATTCTCATATCTTTTTTGGCAAGCTCTATATCTTTTTCAATTATTTCCTGTTTGCTATCAAAGAGTTCTTTTTGTTTTTTAGCAATGATGCTGTCCCTTATGTTTTTTTCTGTGTTTAATTCTGCGATTTTTTCTTCATAGTTAATGGATGTTACTTCCTCTTTTTTTAAATCTATTGGCCTAGAATTCATGCAATTCCCCCTTATACTATTTTCATGAAGTTGAAAATCTAAGCATTAAAAAATTGCCCTAAAAAGACGTTTTCAAATTCCTCCTGATTAACAATGGAGTTTTCCATGTTTACAAGACTTTTAAATGGAGCATATCTTTTTTCAAGCTTTTTATCCATTCTTAGGTATTTGTAACTTTTGCTTTCATTCCGTTCGCTTTTACGGTCATCATTTAAAAAGACCACAAATAGCCTTTTTGGAACATTCATCAGCCAAGACAGGAATTCTTCCCTATCACAATCAATACCTTTCCGTTTACAGTAATAATTGTAGATTAAAGGCAAAGTCAAAAACAATGAATCAGACGGTTTGATTTTTAAATTACATAAAATTTCATCATTATATCGGTTTTTAATAATTTTCAGCGCATTAATTAAAGCTGAATTATCATAGTTGCCATAATTTTGCTCATTTAGGAAATTAATCCAGATATTCAATATCTCTTCGGAATCAGGATATGAGATTGGAGTTCCCTTAAATTCAATCAGATAGAGATGACCACCTAAAAAATACAAACCGTCAACAGATAACGGACGATTACTTTTGACATGCCCATTATCTTTAATGTGAACGTTTCCACACATATTATCCAAATTGAATATGTAATTATCATTATATATGACAGATTTTCCATTATCTTCTGATTTTGAAACTTCTGTAACTGTCTGATAGGAATTTTTTGCATTGTCTGGAAAGTTACCAGAATCTTTAAAAAATTCCAAAAAATCAACGAAATCATTATTGTTAAAGCTCATCTAATCCCTCAAATCACGCATTAAATCCGCTTTAACTTTAACTTTATGAATTTCGTCAAAGGGATTTCCCAAATTGTCATAAACTTCAATAATTTCATCATTACCTAAAAGGACATAATCATATTTGCCGGTTTCAGATTCTTCTGTTATATAGAACTTTGTTGAATCAGTCAAGTCATAATATCTTGAATATGCTTCAATGGCTTCTGCAAAAAACGGACTGTGAGTGTTGATGTACAATGAAATGTTCAGTTTCTTTGTTGCCAAAACCAGTATTCTGGCAAGGTCAACCTGAAAGCCCGGATGAAGATTGATTTCAGGTTCATCCAAAATTAAAAAGCTGTTTTTAGTAAGCTCATTGTTTGATAAAAGCAGCTGTATGACTCCCAATTGCTTAAGTCCTGAAGCGGTGTTCTGCATTGAATAGACCTCACCGTCTTTTTTAAAGACAAATATATCCTCAGAAGGTAGGTATTCAAATTTGCCTCCAATCAGATTGTTGATATTATCCTTAAACTCATTCAAGTCCATGAAAAACTCATCATCATAAACATCATCAGGATTTTTTAATTTTTTAAGCTTCCTTTCAAGAACCTGAAGGTGGTATTGGAAACTGCGAATATTGCTTTCAAGAATTGAAGGAGAATCAATATACAATACGTTTTGGAAATTGAAGAAGTTTAAAAATTCCTCTCTAACGTTTCCCTTGTTTTTATCATTGTCAATTATTATATCCTGTGTGAAATCATGATTGTCATATTTTCCATGAAATTCAATTTCTGCATCTTCAAATCTGTTTAGTGAACTTCCATATTCGGATTCGACAAGCGCATTGAAAACTGTAATGTAGCGAAAGTTTTCATCCTTGTTAAGATCAACTACACGTGATAAATCACATAAATCATCAATGCATAACTGTTTGTCCTTAAATTCATGATTTTTAAGCAATTGATTGATTTCCATGCAAATTTCATCAAATAACTCCGGAGAAACAGGATTGTTGATAAGTGAATTTCTAATCTTTAGGAATTCTCGTTTCATCTCGCCGGATCCTTTTGATGACCAGTATATTATAAAATTCAAAAGTTTGGAGCGTATATCTCTATTTGCCAATTGAGTTGCCTCACTGGAAGTGGCAGTTAGAAGAGAAAACAGCAGTTTACTTGAAGTTGATTTTCCTGTGCTATTTTTTCCTACAACAACATTAATTTTACCAATTTCCAAATCAGCCCGGTTAATAAGGCCTAAATTTTTTATTTTTAGTAACATTTCACTTGTCATACTAAGTCCTCCAGTGTAAATTTTGAACATTGACATATATAAACTTTATCATGCGTCCTTTAAATTAGTATTTTAAAATGTAATGCGTTTATTTTTATGAATAATACGAACTTAAAGCAATTTTGTAAGATTAAAGCAATATTTATGTAAATATGTTATCAAAATCCCCTTCCGTATTTTTTAAAATAATCACCATCCACAGTAACGATGAAATCTATTTCCTCATAAATTTCCTCATCAATACCAGAAGAGATGCAGAAATCAAATACTTCTTTTTCGATGACAAAACATAGCTTATGCCATTCATCCAAAGACAAATCAGCGGCATATCGAATATAATACTGAACTCGAGGATTACCATCCTCATCGAAGTTATCCTGAAACACAGACGTCAAACAGGTATACTTTAAAAGAACTGTATCCTCCAAATAATCATGAATCAAATCGTACGGTTCGGGATTTTTACTATAAATATTCTTATAACATTTCAAGTTATCTCACACCTATAATCTAATACTTCAAATATTGTTTTCTATGTGAAAAATTGACCTCAAAAAAATCTGGTGTTTTAAAAAAAATACTCTAAAAACTTTTAAAATCATTAAAAGTTTTAATAATACCTTCTGCAATTACGAATGCAGAAGTGATGCTTGTGAACTCCCAAATTTGATAATTTGGAGAACCTTTTTGAGGAACTCTAAGCTTGTAATCAGCTTGATGTCTGAGCTTTTTTAGAAGTATTAATTCCTCATAGATTTCCTCATTCCTATCATTTTCAAATGGTCCATGTTTTTTAATAAATCTAGGAAGTTTAGTATGTTCTCCATTCCTAGACTTATAATTCATGAATTTCTTAAGCCATTCCCTTAAAAAGAGAAATACTGCATAATAAATCCTCATATAAACTGTCCTATTAATGGAAGCATTTGTTGAATTTAGATTATCTTTAATTTGATCTAATTCACAAGCAAAATCGAGAAATTCTTTTGGAGAAATATCCTCAAAATCCCCTTCCGTATTTTTCAAAATAATCACCATCCACAGTAACTATGAGATCAATTTCTTCATATATTTCTTTTTCAATACCAGAAGAGATGCAAAATGCAAATACAGAGTTTCTGATACTGGATCTTAACTTTCGCCATTCATCCAAAGACAAATCAGCGGCATATCGAATATAATACTGAACTTGAGGATTACCTTCCTCATCGAAGTTATCCTGAAACACGGACGTCAAACAGGGATATTTCGCAAGAACTGTAAACCTCAAATGATTATATATCGAGTTGTATGGCTCAGAGTTTTGTGAAAAAACTTCCTCAAGGTCTTTCAAAATATTCTCACCTCCTTTTAATTTGATAAAATAATATTGAACAGCGGATTATTTTAAGTTTTCTCAAGTGCGACTAGTCACTTTTGTGAAAATATGTATTTGCACAGTATATATAATTTTTTATATGATTTCAATGCAATTTTTCAAAATCAGAGCAATATTTCAAAGCCAAAGCAATTTTACGAAGTAAAATCAATGATTAAAGATTTAGTAAAATAACAAATTATAACCCTCAAAATCAAAGTTTAAAATCCAAGCAAACCAACAAAAAATTATTTAAAAAACAAACTACCCAAATAATCATATGAAAGCATTGATAAGTAATGATGACGGAATAACCGCTTCAGGAATTTTAGCTTCCAAAAAAGCGGTTGAAGATTTATGCGACACTTACGTGGTGGCTCCACAAACACAGCAAAGCGGAATTGGCCACGCACTAACATTATATGAACCGTTAAGGGTTAACGAATACACTCTAAAGGACGGAAGTGTAGGATATGGTGTAAGCGGCACACCAACCGACGCAGTAACCATAGCGCTTTTTGAAATCCTAAAAGAAACCCCGGACATAATGATTTCAGGAATAAACACAGGCTTTAACCTAGGACAGGCCGAGCTTACCACATCAGGAACCCTAGGTGCCGCAATCGAGGCTGCAAGCTTTGAAATTCCGACAATTGCAGTTTCACTTGAAGTTACAAGAGACGACATCAAATTCGAAAACGGAGACGTTGAGATTGACTTCGCATTCGCAGGAAAGATGCTAAACAAACTGGCAAAAATAGTTCTAAAAAAAGGTTTACCTGAAGGAATTGACATATTGAATGTTAACGTTCCCGCTGATCCTTCAGACGATAACTTTGAAGTTGCAAAACTGGGCCGCAGAATGTATACTCCAATAATTCACAGACGCCTTGATCCAAGAGACAAGCCATACTACTGGATTGGCGGCATTCCATATGAGGATGATATCCCGGGAAGCGACGGATATGAACTTAAAATAAAACAGAAAACTACCATAACACCCCTAAAAATAGATTTGACAGGTGATATGGGTTTATTAAAGGAATGGTTAGATTAAAATACTTACATGTTCAAGTCTTTAAGTATTTTATCCCTTTCTTCACGAAGTTCGTTTAAAATCTTTTCGTCAGTGCAGCCGTCTTTTTTAAGTTGTGCTATTGTACGGGTAATAGCTTCCAAATTGCTTTCTAATTGATTTATTGCCATGATAATATTATAAACATTAAAGTATTTAAACTTGAAACTTTAATATAAATGTAGAATATCAAGGATTTGAAAAAATGAGTGACGATGTAAACAAATTATTTAGACAATTCAAAAACAAATATGTATCAGTTGATTTGAGAGGAGATTATCAAACAGAAGGAAAAATAATTGCAATTGATAATTACTTAAATCTAGTCCTTGAAAACGAAAACGGCCTTGAAACCATAAAAGGCGGAAATATTATTTTTATCAGTATAAAAGAATAGCCACCTTTTA
>JAFUCN010000012.1 GCA_017459665.1 Methanobrevibacter sp.
GGTTTATCAGCAACAACAGATAAACAGGAATTGTTTAAAGCTACAGTGGAATTGCGACAAGACATTCCAAAACTATTAGACAACAGAAGAAGTCAACGCAGAAGCAGAAGAAGTCGGAAAGGAAGGTCTCGTCCAGCACGGTTTAATAATCGTGGTAAAAAAGGAAAGTTGGCTCCAAGCATACAACACAAAATCAACAGCCACATAAGCATCATTAAAAAGATTTGCAAAATCCTTCCAATATGCAATATTATTGTTGAAAGTGCTGAATTCGACCCACACAAACTAAAAAACCCAAGCATTAATGGTGTAGAGTATCAAAATGGTGATGCTAAAGGTTTTTATAATGTTAAACAAGCAGTTTTAAGCCGAGACAATTACACATGTCAAGTTTGTGGCAAAACAGAAGTAAAATTAGAAGTCCACCACATAGTGTTTAAAAGCAATTGGGGTTCTGATAGAATGGATAATCTAGTTTGTTTGTGCAAAGATTGTCATGAAAAAATCCATAAAAATGAATTAACTTTTAATAAAAAAGTTAAATCTTTTAAACATGCTTCTCACATGAATATAATGAGAAAAAAACTAGTAGAATCACTTAAACTGGAGTTTGATAATGTTTTTGAAACATTTGGATATTTAACCAAGTACATTCGTGAAAAGTTAAGTTTGTGTAAGTCTCATTGTAATGATGCATTTGTAATCAGCCATAATCCTCATGCACAACAGTCCAATGTTGAATATTTGTTTAAAAAAGTCAGAAGACACAACAGACAAATCCATAAATCCAAACCCAGCAAAGGAGGTACACGTAAACGCAACCAATCAAAATACATTATCAATGGTTTTAGGAGATTTGATAAAGTACTATATAATGATACTGTTTGTTTTATCACAGGCAAACGCAGTAGCGGATATTTCCAGCTAAAATTGTTCGACGAAACTGTAATCAGCCAAGGAGTAAGTAGTAAAAAGTTAAAATTATTAGAACCAGTAAAAGGCTGGTTAATAGACTGGAAGTTGGCAAATTCCTCCCCAACCTAAAAGAGGTCGAGGTATCCTTTGCCAAAAATAAGATGAAAATAGGAAAAAAGTAATAGAAAGTTTGGATATGTCAGCACAAGAAGTTGTAGATTTAGAAAAAGACATTGTTAATGCACGTATTGATGGAATGATATGCCGTGCTGAAGAATCAGGAATTAAGAAAGGTAAGGAAGAAGGTATTAATGCCATTATTCTCAAGCTTTTGGATTCCATGTCTCCTGAAGAGATTGCCAGTAAAACAGATATTCCTGTTGAGGATATTCTTGAAATAAAAAATAATGGGTTTAAATAACTATTTCTTATTTGTTTTCAAGAGGTTTTTGTCATGACGATATATGATGATGTGAGTTCCGATTGGAATGATATTAATGAGATAATTGATTGGATTGTTGGTTGTGCAGAAGAAGTTGCAAGGAATGATGAGAGAAGTAGCATTGTAATTAAACTTTTAGATACCATGTCTCCTGAAGAGATTGCCAGTAAAACAGATATCTCTGTTGAAGATATTCTTAAGATTAAATAGGATGGTTTTAAATAACCATTTAATTTTTTATTTTGATGAATTATGCAAATAATAATTTACAGTTATATGTCTGTAAATATGATATATTTTAGATTGTAGGTGATGAATATTAATTATAAATAAAAATAAGGAATTTATTTAATTGTTTTTTTATATGTTGTCCATAAGATGTTCTTATTAAATAATAATGGCAAATTTTAAAAGAATAAACATGTTTTTATTTATTGTAAATTGACAAGAAAAATTTACATTTAAAAAAAGATTTTTATGATGATTTAGCTAATTTTATTCGCTTTTACATTTTAAATTTAAAATTTAATTGTTTAATAAGCTATATTTTCATTAAATTTTATTTTTCGTTCTTTTTATACATTTTAAACGATTAAAATATATTTTTAGTCAGATGAATGTTTATATATTATGAAGTATAAACATAATGCTTAGCTCAATTAATGAATTGGAGCTTTTTTGTTATGGGGCTACGGAACCGTTATTTCCGGTGTCCAAACAAGTCATGTAAAGAGGTGTTAATATGAGAATTAAAAATTTAATTGGAGCTACTGTTTTAGATGTATCTGCTAATGAAGTGGGAAAAATAACTGATGTTGATTTTGATAAAGAAGACGGTAAAATCAACTCCATAATAGTGTCTTTGAGAAAAAACATGTTGAATACCGATGAGATTGAAGTTGACTACGCAGACATTAAAACTATCGGTAAATTCGTATTGTTAAGCACTGATATAGCAAAAGATGAAGAAACAGAAACTGTAGAAGTAGAGGTGGAATAAATCTAAGAAAAAATAATGCCTGAAAAATTATAACTATATATAAATTATAAATTAGATATTTTAGTAAGGATATTTGTTTTAAAATTTATATTATAGGATTTTAGTATGAAAAATAATGTTAGGATTTTAAGAAAAGCAATGGGGTTGACACAAGAACAGCTTGCAAAAAGGGTGGGGATTTCACGCCAGTCCCTGAATGCAATTGAAAACAACCGTATGAGTCCTAATCTTAATCATGCTTTCAAAATCACCAAAGCATTAAATCAGGATCTTATTGAAGATGTTTTCATATATGAAGAGTGATAGTGTGCTTTTAAATATTTTAAACGATTCTGTCAGATATACTTTTTCAAATCCTAAAACTTTTGCCAAAGTCATACTATGTGAAATATTTTCAGTGTTCATTATTCCTTTTTTAATTATTTGTGGTCTTCAGTACAGGATAATTGAAGAGTCATTGCCGTTAATGGTATTTGAAGAAAGCAAACTGTCTGATTTAAACAATCTTAAAGACCTTGTGAAAAATGGCGTTAAGGTGTTCTTTGTTAAATTCATATATCTATTTATCCCATTTGTTCTATCTTTGTTAATTCTTTCAGGTTCTATTCCACGATTTGCAGGATTAATAGTAACATGTGTGCTTTTTGTTGTACTTTACGTTTATTGCTTTTTAGCTATTGCCAATATGGTCTATCATGATTCGTTTAAGAAAGCCTTCGCACTAAAAGAAATTGCTATTGTAAAAAATAACATAAATTCACTATTGTTATTTGGGTTATTGATAGCTGTTTTATTCATGTTCTATGGGGTCCTAGCCTGTCTGGATGATTTCATATTCTTTTTAGGCAATTTTATAAACATTAATGCTGTTCTTTTCATGTCGTTTACGGTTTATAAAGTATTACTGTTGGTTATTTCAGGTTTAACGATTCAACCGTTTATTGATATTTTGACTGCAAGAATTGCAGGTGTTATTTATGAAGGGAAGTGAAATATGATATTTGATATTCTGACAGATTCTGTAAGGTATGCAATTTCAAAACCAAAAAACATTCTGGTTTTGGGCATTTTAAATTTATTCGACTTTTTAGTTGTCCCATTACTTTTTGCATTGGGATATTACTATAAAATCACCAAGGAATCGACAAGAGGCATGATTAATGGTGATGATGAAATGCCCTCTTTAAATAACTTCAAACAGCTCTTTATCGACGGTGTTAAAGTTCTTTCAGCAGGTTTGATATACATTATTCCACCAGTTATTGTATTTGTAATTCTTCTGAATCTCTCTGAGTTGGGTTATCTTGCATACAATTTGGTTGAACCCATTTCGGACTGCGTATTTTTCATTTTCTTTTGTTATTTCTATATCGCTCTTCCAAATATGGCATATCATGATTCATTTAAAAAGGCATTTGACTTCAAACAGATCAATAGCATAATACTTGAAAAGATAGGTGTTCTTCCATTAATTGTAGTCTTATTAGCTATAAATTTCGTTGAATTTACATTTGCAAACATCAGTGTCAATATTGCAGGTGTCCTAAACACCATATTGAACATTGATGCCGTTTCCACACATGTTTTAACATTTATTTTTGGGACTGTTTTAATAACTCTTTTCGTTTCTCCATTTATTGATGTCATGCTGTCAAGGGCTACAGGTTTGTTATATGTCAGTGAGGATTAGTCATTAATTATTGAGCAAAAAATTTAATTTAGTTGAACGATATTAAAAATAAGAAAAAGATTTTAAGAATTTTTAAAATGTATTGGCTGTACGTGATTAATTATGAACACATTAATAGAACTTAAAAATGTTACGAAAGAATATAAAACCGGAAATCAGATAATTAAGGCTGCCGATAACCTTAATTTCACAATTGATAAAGGAGAGCTTGTAGTAATTCTCGGACCTTCCGGAAGCGGTAAATCCACATTGCTTAACCTTTTAGGAGGTCTTGACAGTGCTACAGGCGGACAGATAATCATTGACGGTGAAAATATTTCTGATTTCTCAGATAAGCAACTTACACATTACCGGGCAAAAGAAATTGGTTTCATATTTCAGTTCTATAATTTGATACCGAATTTAACTGCCTGTGAAAACATAGAAATTTTAAACGATGTCGTTGATGTAAATATTGATGGAAAGGATATTTTGGGCAAAGTGGGTCTCTCACAGCACGTCAATAAATTTCCCTCTGAACTGTCCGGTGGAGAGCAGCAGAGAGTATCCATTGCAAGGGCAATAGCCAAAAGGCCAAAAATGCTTCTGTGTGATGAACCTACAGGTGCATTGGACTCCAACACCGGAAAAATTATAATTGAATTGCTTATTAGTCTGTGTGAAAGTGAAAACACAACAGTTATCATAGTAACTCATAATAGTGAATTTGCAAAGGTTGCAAACAAGATAATTCACATAAAAAACGGTAAGATTGAAGAAATTGAAATAAATGAAAATCCTCAGTCTGCAGATGACATAAACTGGTGATTTGATGCTGTTTAAAAAGATGTTGCGTGACATTAAAGAAAATAAAATGCAGTTCATAGCTATTTTTTTAATGTCATTCATTACGCTGCTTGCATTTGCGGGAATAGGATCTGAAGTTCAGGGTCTTCAGGACAATCTAAATGCTTATTATGATGAAACAAACATGGCGGATGCATATGCATTCGGAAATGATTTCAATGAAAGTGTCATCAAGGACTTTCAGGACATGGATTCGACAACGGGCGTTGAAAGCCAGTTCGTTGTAAAGTCAATAGCCGATTTGGACAACGATCCAACGGTGACGCTTCATTTTCTAGCCAAGAACAACATCTCCAAATATTATCCTGTTGAAGGTGGAAATATTGATTTTGATGATGAGGATGGAATCTGGCTTGATGCAAGATTTGCCGAAGAGAAGAATCTGACACTAGGCGATGAAATCACTCTGGAATTTAACGGCATTAAAATTACAAAGACTATCCGTGGACTTGGATATTCGCCGGATTACGTTTATGAGGAACCTGAAAACGGTTTGGTTTCAGATTTCAAATATCAGGGATTCGGATATTTGTCCTATAAAGCATATCCGGGCTCTTACATGCCTCACAACAAGCTATTAATAACTACTAATGTCAGTACTGATGAATATTATGATTTGACACGTGAAATGCTTGAAGACAACGGATATGATGACATTATAAACAGTGCTGCTTTCATGCCTCGTGAAGATACAGGAAGCGACAACCAGATACAGGATGAAATCAAACAGCACATTATATTGGCAGTAATGTTTCCAATCATTTTTGTAGTTGTAGCACTTCTGATTCTTTTAACTACCATGACACGTATCGTAAACCATCAAAGAACACAGATTGGAACGTTAAAGGCAATAGGTTTTGAAAACAGACCATTAATAATGCATTACTTGTCATATGGTTTTATTTTAACATTGATGGGTAGTGTGCTTGGAATAATAGTCGGCCACTATACGATACCATACATTTTCATTGGCACTATGCAGTCATACTACACTTTGCCATGCTGGAATCCTGGATTCAATATGAATTTCATTTATGTTGCACTCCTGATTGTTTTAGGTTCTGTTTTATGTTCATATTTTGCGGTTGCAAACATTATGCGTGAATCCCCTTCAGCAACACTAAAGGCAAAGCCGCCTAAGATAAATAAGATAGGATTTGTTGAAAACACATGGATATGGGACAAGTTCGGATTTAACCTCAGATGGAATACACGTGACGTTAACCGTAACAAGCTAAGAGCAATAATCACATTGTTTGGAGTTATCGGTTGTACTGTGCTTATTATTTCAGCATTCGGTATGCATGATGGTGTCAATGACTTGAAAACATGGAAATACGATGACATTAACCACTATGAAACACAGCTTATCCTGCAGGATGATGTTTCAGCCTCCCAGATAGATTCAATAATCGATGAGGTTAATGGAACTCCTATAATGACCAAGTCCATTCAGATTGAAGCGAATGGTGTTGAAAAAACGCAGGTGCTGACCGTCCATGACAAGACTTCGCTGATTACGCCTACTGATAAAAACAGGAATGAAATTACATTGCCTGAAGATGGAGTTTCCATTTCACAAAAGACTGCTGAGCTTTTTGACCTTGAAGTCGGCGATACAATCAGATGGCACATATACGGTAATGAAACATGGATAAACTCAACAGTTGAGACTATTTATGGCGATCCTTCAGTTCAGGGAATTACTATTTCTGTTAGTGAAGCGGAAAATTACAACATGTCATTTGAACCGACAGAAATTGTTACTAAAGAAAAGGTAACTGATGATTTGGATGGTGTTGGAAGTGTCAATACTCATGATGATTTGACAAACAGCTGGGACAAGCTTACACAAACTGCAAATCTGTTGATTATAATATTGGTGATATTTGCGGTTATATTGGCTGTTGTTGTTCTCTACAGTTTAGGCCTTTTAGGATTTACTGAAGTGGAAAGGGACATGGCAACCTTGAAGGTTTTAGGATTCCAGTTGAATGACTTGAGAAAGCTATTCATGACACAATACTTGGGAATTTCGCTTATAGGTTTTGCAATTGGAGTTCCAACCGGATATTATGTTCTTGAGTCAATCAGAAGCAACACTGACAAGCTGTACTACCCGACAAATTATTCACTAACCACAATAGCAATAAGCTTTGTAATAACAATAATAGTGTCTGGAATAGTCAACTGGCTTCTTGCAAACAAACTCAAAAATATTGACATGGTTGAGGCACTTAAAAAAGAAAGAGAATAATTTGGTGTTCAATAGTGTTTTGAACATCGATTATTTTTTTCACTGAAAATGGTTATTTAATATAATAATGGGAATAATTAATGGTTATATATAAACAATAATGTTATATATTAAGTTTTGATAAACAATTAAAATGTAAACATAATTTTACAAAATAATAATCAAATAATTTTAAAATTTTTGGAGGTACCTGATGAAACATAAGTTAATAATGTTCAGTTTAGTTTTAATGGTGTTGTTTACAATTTCAGCTGTTTCTGCTGAAGGAAACTTCACCGAACTGGACAATCAGATTAGTGAAAGTTCAGATGAACTTGTACTCGCACAAGACTATGTCTATGATGCAGATAGTGATGCTAATTTTACTTCCGGTGTTAAAATAACTAAAAATAATTTCACGCTGGATGGTAAAGGCCATTATATCGATGGAAATAATAAAGCAAGTATATTTGATATAGAAGGAAGTAATGTAACAATTAAAAATCTTATTTTTAAAAATGCATACAACGGAACAGTAATGCTGAATGTGGCAAATAACATTACATTTGAAAATATTACAATTGCAAATTGCTCATCTCCTGGATTGTATGGAGGAATTATTTCCCAAATGTCTGATATAACAGTCATCAATTCCAAATTCATTTCAAACTCTGCTGACCAGACATCAGACATCAAGGGATTCATGTCTAAGATAAATGTTTATAATTGTACTTTTGAAGGAAAAAATTCCAATTGGTCTAGCATTTATACATATTTGGGTAATTTAGTTGTTGAGAATTCCACATTCTCAAATTCAAATTCACGTTATGCTAATTCAATTTACAGTGAAATGACTGCTGCTGATATTCGCAAAAGCAAATTCAGCAACCTCACAGTCACAGAAACTGGTGGTGCAATTGGCATGAAAAATTATTGTGTGTTTAAAATTGTTGATTGTGAATTTACAAATCTCACTGCTGCTAAAGATGGTGGTGCAATTTTTGCAGATTTGTTTGACCCAGACCAAGGTCTTTTTACATCAAGTCTAACAATTGAAAACTCAATATTTAAGAACTGCAAATCTGAATTTGGAACAGTAATGCAGCTTTCAGGTAACTTGAATATAACTGATTCAACTTTTGAAGATAACACTGCAATATTTGACGGTGCGGCTATATGGACATCATATGCCAATGTATATATTGAAAATTCCACATACAAAAGAAATAACAATATCATGATTGATTTGGAAGTAGGTGGGGCATTATATCTTGATAATGGGGAAATTACAATTAAAGATTCAAGATTTATAGAAAATCGTGGAGCAAATATCGGTGATGCAATCTACACATATGATGCCAATCTCATATTATCCAACAGCACATTCGCAGGCAATGGTGAAGCCGTTTACTCTGTTTTCGGAACAAGCAATATAAGTGAAGATAATGTGTTTAACAATGATACAATATCCTTAAACAATACATTTTATTCAACAATCATCGTTAATGAGGGAATTGAAATAACATTAATCAACAATACAATCTCTGTTGATAAATTACCGTCCAAATTCAATTTAAACGATTGGGGATGGGTTAGCCCTATCAAAGACCAGGGTGCGATGGGTGCTTGCTGGACATTCGGATCTTGCGGTGCACTTGAATCAGCACTTCTTAAGGCAACAGGAATATTATATGACTTTTCAGAAGACAGCGTTCAAAATACAATGCTGCAATACTCCATTTACGGTTTGGACATGCTTGATGAAGGTGGAGATTCATTTACTGGTGCAGGATATTTTGTAAACTGGTATGGTCCATATCCAACACAACTTGACACCTATGATGAACTTGGAAAAGTATCACAGCACATTAATGTTGAAAATCAAAGCTTCCACGTTCAGGATGTTATATTCCTGCCACCTCGTGAAAATGCAACAGACAATGACATATTCAAAAATGCATTAATCCAATACGGATCACTGTTCATGTGCTACAATGCTCAAACAGATGCTCCATACTATAATGCAAAAACATCTGCCCAGTATTACAATGGAAGTGATGATGTAAACCACGCCGTATCTCTTGTGGGATGGGATGATAATTTCTCAAAGGATAATTTCCTAATAACTCCTCCTGGCGATGGTGCATGGATTGTTAAAAACAGCTGGGGTACAGGTTTCGGAGATGAAGGCTACTTTTATCTTTCCTATTATGACAATTCATTTATAGACCAAGAACCTTCATTGGCATTTTTAATTAACAACACTGAAAAATACACCAAAAACTATCAGACTGACACTGGAGAGTTATACGGGTTCAATGAAAATTACACATACTACTCAAATACATATACTTCCAAATCTAATGATTTGATAGCTGCTGTCGGTACATACTTCAGTGATGAAGATGTTGAATATGAATTAAGCATTTATGTCAATAATGTTTTAAAACATACTCAAAAAGGAATAAATCCATTTGTTGGATTCCATACTATCAGATTAACTGAAAACATCTCAGTTTCAGTCAATGATACATTTAAAGTTGTATTTAAAAGCAATGAAGTGCCTTATATGATATATTCAAGACAACACTACCAAGATAACGTGTCATTAGTCAGTACTGATGGAGTTAACTGGATTGATATGAAAACCCTAAACAGTACAGCAATTTTAAAAGTATATACTGTTGATGCACCGGTAATCAGTGAAAATAAAGATATTACTATGCTTTATTCTGCAGGAACTGATTATAAGGTTCATGTAACTCTTCATGGTGAGGCAGTAGTTGGCCAATATGTGACTTTTAAATTCAATGGTGTTGCTAAAAAAGTCAAAACAGATGACAATGGTTATGCAACATATAAAATACCTACTGTAAAACCTGCTAAATACACAATTGCTGCAACATATAATGGTATAACTGTCAAAAACAGTGTTAAAGTCAACAGCATTATTGTTGCTAAAAATGCAAATGCTAAAAAGTCTTCCAAAACCACAAAAATCAAAGTGACCTTGAAAAAGGTAAATGGCAAATACTTAACAGGCAAAACCGTTTCTTTAAAATTCAACGGCAAAACCTATAAAGCAAAAACCACTAGCAAAGGTGTTGCAACATTTACCATCAAAAAGAGTGCAATTTCCAAACTCAAAGTTGGAAAATCATATTCCTACAAGGTTACTTATGGAAAAGACACTGCAACCAAAAAAATTACAATTAAAAAATAGGGATTAATCTCTCTATTTTTATTTATTTGGAGATATTATGAGTATTCTAACAAAATTCAAAGATTTAAGTGTTGAAGCTTTAAAAGATAATAAAAAATTGATTATAGGATTATACATCCTGTTTATAGTATGTTTTGTTGCTGCATGGATTTTAGCAGCTCCTAGAGTTGAATCTACTGTCGCAAGCATGCCTGCTGCAAATACTACTGCAACAGGCATCCAGTCAGTCGGTGCAACCGAGCTTTTCTTAAACAATGAATGGGGTGGAATTTTAACATATGTTCTTTCAATATTCTTTGCGATTCCTGCTTTTGTAATGTTAATCTACAATGCCGTTAATTTGGGAGCTATAGGACAGCTGTTCAATCAGGCTATTCCAAATGGAGGTCTTAAATATATCGTTTATCTGATTCCTCATGGGATATTTGAAATAACTGCAACTGTTATCCAGTCTGCAGCAGGAATAGTATTGTTCCTGTTCATATGGAGATTCATCAAGGCATGGAGAAGCAGCAGGGAAGCTTCAGATGCATTTGACCAAACTAAAAAGTTACTGATTCAAAGCATAATGCTTATGATATTTGCAACAATATTATTGATTATTGCCGCACCAATCGAAGCATATGTTTCAGTTCCTTTTTCAAGTTTGATTGTAGGGCCTTAAATATTGAAGGATTAATTTCCTTCATTTTTAAATTTTTGCATTAACTATTTTTAAAACAGAAAACATACTATCACTATGAAACTTAAATATCTTATCCTTGCCATAATAGTTTTAACTTCAATTGGTGTCACATCAGCAGCATTTCTGCCTGAAGAGGGAACATTTGCATTTATGGAAGTTGAAAATTACACCTTGCACGACATCAACTTCACCGTTCCAACAGACTTTAAGCTCAACGACAGCGGTGACGACTTTCTGATATTTAAAAACGGAAAAGACAAGCTCAACATCACTGTCATAAAAGACGGCAAGATTAAAGAGGTAAACTCAACCAAAAAGGTTAAGGCCACCGATACCATGCTTGGCTCCCAGGAAGGTTATCTGGTTGACAGAAACGGTACTTATACCTTCTCTTATTTTGATGGGGATTATCTTGTCACAATCAAGTCAAAGGACATGCATCTGATGATTGGCGTGATGGGCAAAGATTAAGATTATAACATATGAAAATCAATATTTATTCATGAAAGTGTTAGCCAATTTTGAAGACAATCATAAAATCCCGTCAAACTCCTCACTTGACGCAATGCTTGGAGGAGGCTTTGAAAAGGGCGTAATAACTCAGATATTCGGTCCGCCTAGTTCAGGTAAAAGTAACATCACATTAACACTGGCGGTTAATGTTGCAAAAACCGGCAAAAAGGCAATCTACATCGATACCGAAGGAGGGATATCAATTGACAGAATCAGGCAGATTGCGGGATCCGAGTTTTCAAACGTAGCTAACAATATCATTGTTTTTGAACCTACTAGTTTTTTAGAGCAGAACGATACGTTAAAGTCAATCGATGCATGGCTTAGGAGAAACCATGAGGATGTGGATTTAATCGTTTTGGACTCCGCTGTAGCTCTCTACAGGGTAGACGACATGAAATCATCCAAACTCAATAAGGAATTGGGTAAGCAGATGGGAGTTTTGTCCAAAATCGCAAGGCAATACGATATTTCAGTCGTTTTGACAAATCAAATCTACAATGCCTTTGATGAGGAAGGAAATAATGACATCAAGGCAGTTGGCGGAACCATTCTGCAATATTGGAGCAAGGTTATCATACAGCTTGAACGTGGCGAAGAGACAAATCAGAGAATTGCCACCCTGAGGCGTCACAGAAGCATAGCCGAAGGCAAGCAGGCCATATTTTCCATCGCTTCAATCGGAATTATTTAAGTTAATTTTATTAACAATTAAAAATATATATTTATTTTGGAATTGTTTGAGTGATAATATGAGAGACAAAGATTTTGATATTAAAAATCCTAAAAAGAAGTTTCAAAAAACAGAGAGGGTGCCTCCGGAAGGCTATGAATGTGCAAATGACTTTTTTGAAGACATGTACATGGACAAAGACATGATTTGGATGGGACAAAACACAAATCATTTACATGACGATACAATAGCCAACGCCATGATTGAGGCGATAAAGGAAAAGACATACTGCAAATATCCTGCCCCAGAAGGTTTCTCAGAACTTAAACAATTGATTTTGGATGACTTGGATTTCAAGGATCTGGAAGTGTTATTGACTTCAGGTGCAACTGAATCCCTATATTTATGTATGCAAGCCCTTCTTGAACCGGAAGATAATGTTATTCTATCTGATCCGGGATACTTCATCATAGGTGACTTTGCAAACAGGTTTGCAGGTGAAGTAAGGTATGTGCCGATATACTTCGAGGAAAATGACTATAAGCTGACTCCAAAGCTTTTAAGAGAAAACATGGATGAAAATACACGTATGGTCATTTTAATTGATCCTTTAAACCCGTTAGGTTCATCATACACTGAAGAAGAGCTTAAGGAATTTGCAGAAATTGCAAAAGAAAACGACTTATACTTATTGCATGACATTACATACAAGGACTTTGCAAGAGAACACTTCCTTGTTGAAAACTACGCTCCAGGCCAGACATTAACCATTTACAGCTTTTCAAAAATATTCGGAATGGCCGGTTTAAGGATTGGTGGTGTAATATCTTCAAAACCTATTATCGATGCAATCAAAAATGCAGTAGTAAACGATTTGGGTGTAAACATCATATCACAATACGGAGCTATTGCGGGACTCAAATCAAAACCGGAATGGTTTGAAGACATGAGAGAAACCTGCTTTGAAAACCAAAGGCTGATTGCAGAAATGATTGAACCGATTGAAGGTGTGTTTTTGCCGGTTTATCCGTCTGATGCAAACATGATGGTAATAGACCTTTCAGGTGCAGGAATAAATCCGAAAGTAATGTCAAATTACCTTATTGAGAAAAAACTATTTACAAGAGAAGGGGAATACACTTCCGAAGACTTTGGAGACAGATACTTGCGTATAAGTTTCTCAATTCCAACAGAAGAAATCAAAGTCTTCTGTGAAGAGTTCCCAAAAGCTGTTGAAGCTTTAAGAAAATGATTGATACTGTTTTTGAGGGGTTTAGATACCACAAACCTCTTCCTAATTTTTATAAAAATGAAAATCCTCAAGATCCTAAAAGAGAAATTTCAGAGGAATTGCTGGAGGATTTGCTAAACTTAGCTTTAAAATATGATTTTACAGGAATAAGCTATTCCCGATTGTCTGATGATTTGAAAAGAGAATTTGACACAGACATTGACAACGTAATTATTTTCAAGTTTTTAATGGGTGAAGACATACTGAAAATGCCTCCATCAACCGAAAAGGGAAAGCTGATGGATGAGGAGTTTCAGGAATACGGATTTCACGTTTATGAATTTGCCGATTTTTTAAGACAAAACGGCTTTCAGGCAGACATAATCCATCCATTGGATGATAATCTATCATTAAGGGCAATAGCATTGCAGTCAAATGACTGTGCAATAACAAGAAGCAACATGTGCCTTTTTAAGGACGGCCTTAACAACAGCTTTTTTATGATTCACACATCAATCGACAATCTGCCTGTTAAGGAAGAAAACGACATGCTGTGGGTCAGTGATTTCTGCTCAACATGCTGGGTGTGCATTGACAGATGTCCTGAAAACGCATTTGACGAAAATGAGAATTTCATAAGAAAAGCATGCACTGCACACAGGGAAGGCTGCAGTGAATGCATCCTGAAATGTCCCTTTTACAAAAGAGGATATGATAAAGTTAAAAAAAGATATAAAAGAATGAAGGCGAGAAAATGACAGATAAAATAGCATTGGTTTCATGTAGTGGGTTAAGTCCACTGGGTTTGGTTGTAAGGGCAGCTACCGTAGAATTGGCTCTTGAAAACGACAATATCGTTGCAGCATGCATAACTGAATATTCCGCACAGCCAAATAACTGCTCACCGATTCTTGATGATGCAAGAATAGTTACAATAACCGGCTGCGGTGATGACTGCGCATCAGTGATTCTGGCTGAAAAGGATGTTGATGTAATAAAAAACATTTCAGCAGATGCAGTTGTAAAAACCTATGATTTAAATCCTTTGGATTCCGTAAGACTTGATGAAGACGGAGAAAAGGCAGTGGGAGTATTGAAAAAATATATTTTAAATGAACTTGAAGAGTTGTAGTTCATTTAAACGATTTTTCTAATTAAAACAGAAGTGTTATTTGTTTTTCCGGTCGGAAGAACCATAACTTCCTTGTGAAATCCGCGAGTATCCTTTTCAAGAACCGGAGAGTAGAGTATAGCTCTCATTCCAGTGTATGTTCTGTAGATTAAAGGTTTGTCTTCATCAATAACTTCCCAAATGTTTGAAAATACTCTGTCTTTTGGCTCTGCAAGTGCAGCAACCATCAAAATGTCATAGTCAAGGTCAGCTATTGATTTTTCATCGCCTGTAATAATTTCAATGTCATTTTCAAGACCTAATTTTTTCAATACTTTTCTAGATCGGTCTGCAACTTTTTCCTGCTGTTCAATTCCGATACATTTGCAGCCATAGACCTTGTTAATCATTATCAAAGTCAATGGGAGCGGACCGCTTCCTAAAAATACGAAAGTTTTGTTTTCATTGAATTTGACTAATTGGCTTTCATTGTTGATTAGGCCAATGTATCTTTCATAAAAATGAAATGAATCAAGAGTTTCTGTTGGATTATCTGATTCAAGTATTTTCAAAGCGTTTTCTGTTTCAAGCCTTGCACCGATGTAAACGTAGAATTTGCGAATCAATTTCAATGCCTTGTTCATCTTTTCATCATCTAAGATGTGTTTTGCTGAATCAAAATCGATTTCTCTGTCATGCGCTATGATTTCAACTTCATCCAGCACTTCAATGATTTCATTGATGTCTACATTGTCCAGAGCCGAATCGCCGTATTTGTCCAGATCACCATAACTTGCAAGTTTGTTTGCAATTTCCTCAAGTTTGCCCCAATATTTATAACAACTCATATTTATCCCTTTTAAATTAAATTTGAATAAATCTTTGTGGGTTAATGTATATTAATCTTTTCAATTTTAAAATAAAGTATTACAAAATCTTTAAAATTAATATAAAAAGTAATAATTTAAAAAAAGTGGGGGTGATGGAAGTTAAGGCAATATTTAATCGGATAAGTAATAATATTCGCCTTTTTCCTTTTGCTCACGGTCTTTATAACTGTCGAGCTTGTTGACTCTTGGCCTTTTGGTTTCCTTATCTCTTCTGAATGTAATGTTCAAGTTTCCTAAAAATTCGTTCATTGCATTTCTTAAATCAGTTGGTTTTGAAGCATGACCGTTCAAACCAGGGGTACCGTCAAATACCATTGCCCTGTCTGAAATGTAGTCGATAAAGACGATATCGTGGTCAACGATAAGTGAAGCGGCATTTCTGCTTTCAACCATCTTACGGATTACACGGGCAGCAATAAGCCTTTGCTCTACATCCAGAAATGCGGTAGGTTCGTCGAAAAGATAGATTTCAGCATCCTTTGAAAGTGTTGCAGCAATTGCCAGTCTTTGAAGCTCCCCACCACTTAGGCCTTTAACAGGTTTGTCGAGCATTTCATTTAATGAAAATGGAGTCATTATTTCACTTTCAAAGATTTTACTTCCAAAACTAGGAGCGTTCATGTATAAGAAGTCGCTCACGCTTCCTTCAAAGTTGGAAACGATGTACTGTGGTTTGTATGCAATTGTGACTTCCTCATCGACTTCACCGGCAGTTGGCTCTTCGACTCCTGCAAGCATTTTTGCAAATGTGGTTTTTCCGATACCGTTTGAACCGAATGCAGTTACAATCTCATCATAAAAGATTTCCCCTTCATCGGCAGTCAACTTGAATCCATCATAATCCTTGCTTAAGTCGGAATAGCTTGCAAGCGCATCCCCTTCATCTTCCGGAGTTGGGGGTCTGATGGTAAATTCAATCGGATTTCTTCTGATTCTGACGTTTTCTTCAGCTAAAAATCCTTTGATATAAGCATTTATTCCTAAACGAACACCTTTTCTTCCGGATACTACACCATATCCTCCAGGAGTACCGTACAGGATGTGGATGTTATCGGAAAGAGCATCTAATGTTGCAAGGTCGTGTTCGATTACAAGAACGCTTTTGCCTTCCTCAGCCAATGAACGGATAACCTTAACGGCATTCAATCTCTGTGACACGTCAAGCCAGGAAGTTGGTTCGTCGAAGTAGTAGAAGTCACCTTCCCTTAAGACTGTTGCAGCTATTGCAACCCTTTGAAGCTCCCCACCACTCAGATTTTCCATGTTTCTGTCTAAAACATTTTCAAGCTGCAATTCCTTGGTGACGTAATCGAGCTTGTCTCTTTCATTTACATTGTTTAGAAGGTCACGTACTTTGCCTTTAACGACCTTTGGAAGCTTGTCAACCATCTGTGGCTTTAGGATGGTTTTCACATTTCCTTCGGATAAGTCCCTGAAGTATTTCTGAAGAGCTGAGCCTTTATAGTATTCGATTACTTTGTCCCAGTTTTCAGGAGGATTTTCAAAGTCACCGAAGTTAGGAATCAGATTTCCTGCAAGAATATTCATTATTGTTGATTTTCCAATACCGTTTTGGCCTAAAAGCCCTAAAACGGTTCCTTCCTCTAATGACGGAAGGCCAAAGAGCTCAAACTGGTTTTGACCGAACCTGTGTATCGGATCATCAGCGGCTTCCGGCAGGTTAATAATTGTAATAGCGTCAAATGGGCAGCGATTTGTACAGATACCGCACCCTTCACATAATTCTTCAGATATCAACGGTTTTTTACTATCTTCGTCAATTACTATTGTGTCCTCATCCATCCTTACGCCGGGACAGTAATGTATACAAAGATAATCACATTTTTTGGGTTGACATCGGTCTTTGTCTAAAATTGAAATACGAGTCATTATTATCTCCTTAAAAATATAATCATTAACATTTTTGTAGATACTATTTAATTAAAGTTTAGTTAAAAGTCCGTTTTAGCCATTGATTTTACTGTGTAAAATTGCTTTTGGTTCGTAAAATTCATGTGAAAAATCCGATTTATTTAAATTATATTGATTTAATTGTAGTATAAACTCTTTTTAAGTCTATTTAACAGATTATATTTAATTAAATTAGGAGTTTAATAATATGGCTGAATTCCAGGAAGATATGATTTTCAGTGCGACATGAGGGGTCTGTTGCTCATTTAATCAGTGAAAACCAATTTTATTGGTTTTCAATCTCAGTTGTGGTGAGATTTCCCTCCTTGAAACTCTTAACTGAGTAATTGGTTATGAGGTTGCATGATAGAATGTCTAA
>JAFUCN010000101.1 GCA_017459665.1 Methanobrevibacter sp.
AACCTCACCGTTTGATTTGAGAAGTTTTCCTTTTGTAGGTCCGTTTACACCTGTAATACGTCCCAGTTCTGATTGTGTTATGACATCATCGTATCTTGTGTAACCGTATTCAGGCCTTTTTTCCATGTCAAACAGCTTGTGGCCTGTTGCAACAACGATTGACCCCACCTGAAGAGGTATCCTTTCCGGTTTACCCCTTAATTTGATAGCTCTCATGCTGCATGCCTTTACACAGTTGCTGCATTTGTCACAGTTATCCATGTCAATTACATATGCTTCAGGATATGACTGTCCGAATGGCCTGTAAATAGCCTTTCTCATTGATAGATTGTCGTTCCAGTCATTTGGAACTTCAACTTCACATGCTTCGGCACATTTACCGCAGGCAATACACTTTTCCGTATCGACATATCTTGGAGATTTTTCCAATATTAAATTATAGGTTCCAGCACGCCTTTCAGCTTCGATGACTTTTGTATTGGTCAGAACCTCAATATTCTCGTTCCAGACAAGTTCATTCAGTATCGGATTTAAAAGACACATTCCACACTCTTCTGCGATTTTAACAGGTGAGAAAACCTTTCCTATCTTTGCCATGTGCCCTCCGATTGAAGGGGACTGTTCTATGAGAGTTACCTTGGTTCCCTGTTTGGCAAGGGATAATGCAGCATTCATACCTGCAATCCCCCCACCAATAACAGCAACCTCATCAGGAGTCTGGCAGTAAATAGGGTCAACTGCATCTGATTGCTTTACCTTTTCAATTGATGCATTTATAAGAGTAATGGCTTTATTTGTGGCCTTCTCTTTATCTGAGTGAACCCATGAACACTGCTCACGGATATTTGCCATATCCATCAGGTAAGGATTTAGAGGTTTTACATAGTCCTGGAATGTTTTTTCATGGCTTATCGGTGAGCATGCTGCAACTACAACACGGTCAAGGTCATGGTCAAATATTGCATCACGAATGATCTTACGTCCGTTTAGGGAACATAAATTCTCAAACTGCCCTATAAACTCAACGTCAAGTTCTTCTCTGACCTTATCCAAGTCAACTACATCTGCAATATTTCCTCCACATTCACATAAAAACACGCCAACTTTTAAATCATCCCTCATTTTTCAACCTCCTTCAGCTCCTTAATAACAGAATCGATAGGTACTGTATGGGCTTTTTGCCCGATTACCTTATCCAAATCACCGCCCATCGCCAGTGCAATGAACTGTGCAATATTTAAATGAATAGCCCTAAATTTTCTTTCCTCACGTTCGCCAATCAGATGCTGATACCTGTCAAACTGAATATGACAATTCGGACATAGATGAACCAGAATATCCACATCCTCATCTGCAATTGCATTCATCTTATCTGCAGTTGCAGTAAATGACAAGTCAGGATTTGAATATCTTTGTCTGAATCCTGTTCCGCAAGTGGCTCTTTTGTGGTCATACCAGCCGATTGTCTTGCAGCCACATTCTTCTATCAGTTCATCTATGATGTTCGGGTCACGTACTCCCCCGATTGTATCCTCATAGTGAACCTTACAGTAATGGCATCCGTGATGGGTTGCTATTGTGTAATCGCTTAAATCATACTTTATATGGTCTTTAATCTCATCCTTTTTACCATAAAGAATATCAACTACATGAAAAATATTTTCTGTTGGTTTCAAGTCATCCTTTTCATATTTCAAGTGACTTAAACCGTTTTCATCAAACAATTGATTGATTTCTTCTCTTAAGTCATCCTTTTTATTTAGCAGTTTTACTGACTTTTTGTTGATTGCATAACATGTAGCGCACATCATTACAAGATTTGGCCTACCCAGTTCACGTGCTATTTTAAAGTTACGAGCGCCAATAGCTGATGTGTCCAATTGACTGAATACATCAGAGTAATGGCCAAGTCCTGTACAGCAAGTCTGTTTTTCTGAAATTGAATAATCTATTCCCAGTTTGTCAAAGACAAATTTGGTTGATGCCTCTACACCTGGATATTCAACACTTACAAGACAACTTCTGAATAAAAGGATATCTTTTTCAGGAACCTGTTTCATTGTTCCACCTCTTGTGAGTCCCTTATTCTTTCGATTTTATCCTTAAAACCTGTGATGGTTAATATTGTACTTACTTCATCAATAACATCATTAGGTGGCATCAACGGAGGGTCAAGCTCAAGTTCATCACGGATTTCATCCAGGTGCTGTCTGAAGTCCCACCATCCAGGGACATCCCTGTCTATATCTTCAAAAAATATTTCAGGAATTGCGCCGATTGCTGCTGTGAAATATGAATCTGCAAATCCCATATACTCATATAATTTTTCATATCCAATTTCATGAGCTATTGCAAACTGTTTTAGGATTTGATTTACTTCACATACGCTGTTTCCAACAGGACATACGCTGTGGCAAGTATAGCAATAAAAACAATTCCAGATGTTATCATCTTCGATAATGCTTTCATCACCATCCAATACACGTTCAATTATCTCACGAGGATTATAGTCTGAGTGTCTTGCTGCAGGACATGTTGAAGTACACATTCCACATTGCACACATTTTAAAACCCCATCCTCCTTGGAGTTTTTAACATCCTGAATAATCTGTTCTGCAAAATCAATTGGGGAGTCAGAAATCTTTTGCTGAGTAGTCATAAAACCACCTCATAATTTAAACTGATTGTTTTCTATTAATTTTTTAAGTTCCAAAGACAATTTATTACCTCTTAACCTGTCAGATTGTCTACATATGATTGGAATGTTAACGTTTTTGCCGTTAATTTCCAAATCAACATCTCCTGTTGTCATGTTAAATGAATCATGACGGCAGTAATGTGCACATAATCCGCAGCCGAAACACAATGACAAATCCAATCTTTCATTTTTAAATGCATTAGTCGGACAGATGCTTTCAACTTTACAGGTTTCACATTTATTGCATGAAGAACCATCAAACTGTGGTCTTAAATCATAATCTCCCCACATTTCTTCATAGTTAGTTTCACCCAAAGGCAAATGGCGTCCTTTAATTTCAGCCAAAGGCAATTCGATATCACTGTCAGTTATCAATAAGTTATTGTAAACCTCTTCATTGATTACAGGAATTGGAATGGCTACCGTATCATAAACTTCTCCACCCTGACCAGTCTTATAACCTCCAATATAATACGGATCCATCTGTTTATAGTCTGCAGTCAGCATGAGATTTGGTTTTTCAGCACTTGACCTTGTTCCATCACCCAATATATAACCTTCAGCACCATTTAACAGGAATTTGCATCCGTTTTTAATGACATTGTGTGGCACGTCATTTTGGAGCGGGTTCAATGCTCCGCATCCTGAAAAGGTCAAACCAGATAAGTTTCCTTCAAGTGGAATAGCTGAAAATATTGAACTGATCGGTTCATTGTAGGAATTGACAAATGCAGTATAGTTTTTAAATGCCATACGTGTTCCAATGATTTGACCTCTTCCCACGTCATCAATTGTTATTGTATTTTCAACTGTTTTTCCTTCTACGCTTTCCACTCTAACATCGACTTCTTTACCCTGAAGTAATTCTTTTAAAAGGAATCCTCCACCATAATTTTCATCATGAATTGAATGTGCTGTACCATGAAGAATTACATCTATTGCACCTAACCATTCATTTGGACATGGCCCTGCATAAGCCGGAACTCCATTTAAAAAGACTTCGCGAGCCCTTATGAATTCTCCAGGAGGTGAAACAATGAAATTTAATATTGCTGCAGTACCACTCATTACACCACAGGTTCCTGCAGTAACAACATCAACCTCTTCAAAAGATGGTGTATCACCTTTTTTTATGAGTTTTTTAAATTCTTCTGCCGTATAGATATTAGCTTCGCCATTTTCAATTTTTTCATTGATTTGACTAATACTTCTAGTTGTCAATTTTAATACCTTCTTAAATTATAAGTTAGGTTAAATTTTGCCTTAATACGAAACATTTGCCCAAGTTTTTGTTTCTTAAATGATAATTGCCCAAATTAATTATTAAACAATTAAGTTAAATTTTTCCTACTGTATCTCCTCTTAAACCTCTTCTTAAGGTTTCAAGAGATGTTATATCTTCACTGGAAACGTTGCCCAAGTTTACTGTGTTTCCAAGTTTAAGTATGAAAAATACTTGCTGATCTTTATTTGGAGCTTCCCAAAGGATTTTGTCTCCATTAAAGTTGTCAAGTATATAATCTATTTCATCTTCTTTTGCATTGCCCGATTTATCAAAAATTCCGATATTTTTTCCACCTTCTCTTGCTTCTACAATAATTAAAGAGGAGCCTGAATCTAATTCTTCTTGCATATATTTTATTCTCTCATCCAAAGTTAATTCCTTATCTAAAGCAGGGTCTTTTTTACCCACTTCAGACAATACTTCAAAACCCTCACTTTTTGCCATCTCAATACATTCCAATTTATTTTCGTGAGGTATTGTTGTTGACCCGTCTGATATTTCAATAGCTGGAAAACCCAATTCATGTGCTTCTGTGAAAAATTCATCGAGTTTGCCTGCCATATAAGCCAGTTCAAACAATGTTCCACCTGTATATGGAGTGATTTGGTGGTTTTTGTACATTTCCACTTTTGCTTTTATTATTTCCTGTTCATGGACGATTGATGTTCCCCAACCGAATTTCAGGTAATCAACGTATTCTCCTGAAATGTTCATTAGGCTTTCTGCAGTTTCAAGGCCTAAACCTTTGTCAAGAACCATTGTGATTCCGCATTTTCTTGGTTTTTGCTCTCTTTTTTTGGATAAAAATTCAAATGATTTCAAAATATCACACGTGTTAAGTTTAATTTTCTAATAATAAATAATTAAATATTATATATAAATCTTATTAACACTTTTCATTTTAAAGCTTTTAAAAGGCCGTTATAAAGATTATTCAAAAAAATAACGGATAATATAAATTAAAAAAAAGTAAAAAATTAATCCGCTTTAATTTCATTTTCAGAACGTATGACAAGATCTGAAAGTGAATTGCGGACATTTTCAGGAATTGAATTGTTTTCTTTATCAGCGACTAGCTGAGCAATAATTTTACATAAAACAAAAATAGCATGCTTGTGTTCAGCCTTTGTCTTATGGATGTGGTGAGGGCTTATCTTAAGTGTTATATATTCACTGCAGTCGTTTGTGATTTGGTCGTCTTCAGCCAAGTATTTTAAAACATATACTAAAAATTGATGTAATTGTATCATTTCGTCTTTATACATAGATATCTAACCCATAATTAACTAATTTCAGTTAGTTAAAAATTAACTCCCCTTTTTCTATAAGTAAATATTATTAACTAATCATATTTAAACCTTGCATTCAAAAATAAGTTACATTCAAAATTAGGTTAATACCTTTGAAGTTATACACTAAAAAACACAACAATTCTAGATAAATTAACAAATTTCCCATGGAAAATCTATAATTTAATTGTCTCATATAGATTTGTCCATATTACTTTTACATTTTAAAAAGTTATATTAAAATTATTAACCATTTGATTAATTAAATTATGAACTGCATCAACATGTTAATTTTAAAAACATCACCAATCAATTATTCATGCCCTGACATCAAACTCATTTGTCTCAACAATTTTGGGAAGCCTACCTACGATACCGACATTGTCATTTGATATTATCAAAGCACCATCAAAAAACTCACGGTAGTTTTCACAGCACTCCAAAGCATTGC
>JAFUCN010000102.1 GCA_017459665.1 Methanobrevibacter sp.
AATATCACTGGTCTGGACAATTAAATTGAGATTTGCTTTGTTAACTGTGAATTTGGCGGTCTTGGTATTGCTGTAGTAGTTATTGTCACCAGTATAGTCAACAACAACACTTTTACTGCCCGCACCCAAGCCAGTGAATGTTACTTTAGCTGTTCCTTTAGAAACTGTAGCACTTTTGGTAACACCCTCTATTGTAGCAGTTACTGTTCCTGTAGCATCACTATTCAATTTAACAGATACAGTAGCGGTGGAACCGTATGTAATGTCGTTTGCTGTTATGGTCATTGATGAGTATGTGTTGTCGACTTCTATGAAAACAGAATCCTCACTTGACAAGTACCTGTCATCACCATTATAAACAGCACGGATTGTATAGTCTCCACGGCTGATTTTACTGATGGTGAATTTAGCTTGCGCACTGCTTAGAGTTGAAGAACCGCTGTTTTTGCCGTTAACATAAAATACTACATTACCTGTTGCGCCGCTGCTTGCCTTAGCAGTAAAAGTCAAATCCTTACCTACATTAATTGTACCATAGGAAAGACTTAATTGAGAGGAATACTTGGAAACAGTAGCAGATGCAGTTTTTGTTACACTATTGAAATGTGTATCACCAGAATACTTGGCAGTTACTGTGTATTTATTGGCCTTTAAATTAGTGAAAGTGAATGTTAGTTTGGTTGAGTCAATAGTCTTTGTTTGAGTCTTATCAGATACAGTTACAGTTACGCTACCTGTAACACCACTTGGAATATTAACATCAACTATTAGATTACTTCCATACATGATGTCACTAGTCTGAACTGTAATTGCTGGTGTGGATTTGACAAAATCAAAGCTAACACCTGTTGAAATTCCACCATAACTTGCAGTTAGTGATCCTTTGTCATATTGGGTTAATGTAAACTGTGTTTTGCCGTAACAGTTAACAGGATTTGCACTGACAGTACCTCCGTTTGCAGAAAGTGTCAAATCAAAACCAGTCAAAGCATTATAATTACTTATCTTACTGCTTGCATCAATGGATTTTATGCTAAACTGCACATCAGTCGCCTTATTGTATTCCAAGGATGTTGTAGTTGGTGTAACATCCAGATACAGCCAGTTGTTGATGTTTAAATCAGTTGGTTTTGCTGTATTGTCCTTGGTGCTTCCCCACCAGTTATAATCACAAACAATATTTGAAGTATCGCCACCGATAAGATTATTACTGTTTAAAATTATGGAATTTTTGATAGTGGCTTTTCCATTGTTTTTAATGATAACAGCACTGTTATCGGTTATTTTAGAGTTAGAAATCTCAACAGAAACGCCTTCAAGTAAGGTATTTAAAGTGTTTGAAGTAATCTGACAGTTGTCAATAACAGTTTTACCTGAAGACTGTTTTAGGAATGTGTCACCGGCAAGACCAGTCAAATCAATTGATTTAATGGTGAAACTGTTGGTATTTACGTTAAACATGCTGGTGACTGTTCCGGTGAATTTGGAATTGGCAGTACCTGTGATTGTCAAATCATAATTGACTACTAAGTTTTCTTCTGCAAAATTACCGTCAACCAACATGATATTGTTACGGGTATTTGCATACTCCAACGCCTTAGCAATGGTCTTAACAGGAGTGCTTGCTTTTAGACCGTTATTGTTGTCATTACCACTGGACTGTGAAACATAAACATATCCTCTAGGATTGACAACAGTCAGTTCATTGGTTCTGCCGTTGGAGATTGTTGGAACAGCATAAACAGTGAAAAGTTCCATATCTCCAAAATCAACACTGAACTGTTTAGAATCGACAGTCTTTAGATAAACACCATTTACATAAATATCATACTTTGATTTGTCTAAAATATCAGAGTCATAATAACCTGGATTTTCTAGAACTGCATTAATCTGGAACGTTGCAGTATTTTCATTAAGACTAACTCTTGACAATGACAAATCAGAAAATACAATTGAATTACCAGAGTAATAGTTACTGGATATTTCGCAGTTACTGTTTGCTAAGTTTATATTTAACACATCACCGCTGCGTGTATGGTCAATGAATTGATTTCCAACGATACGTACGTTTGGTGAACCCCATTCAGCACTAGGACATAATGCGCAAATAGCAGTACCGATGGAAGCGGAATTTCTAACAAAAACGGTGTTTAGAACTTCAATGGAACCGTGATCCATAATGGATATTGCTCCTCCACGACCAATACCTTCAGTTGACAATTCATCTAAAGCCCAGCAATTATTAGCGTTATTTTCAAATCTGGAATTAGTGATATAGATATGAGGCTGTGAAGTATAAGCGCAAGCTCCAATTGCTCCACCACCGTTATTGGTGGTACAGTTGTTTCCTATAAATTCAGTGTTATAGATTTGAAGGTAACTGTATGTGTATAATGCTCCACCGTTCCATCCGGCAACATTATCAATGAAATGAGAATCATAAATAGTAGTATTTGCATTATTGTGGGTGTGTATTGCACCTGCCCACCAGAAAGCACGATTCTTATAAAAAGTGGAACTGTAAACCTCTAACTGTCCACAATTGTTAATACAACCAGGTTCGGTTGTAGCATAGTTATTTTCAAAATAACAGTTGCGGACAACCATTTTAGCAGTTGTAACACTTGTTGGATTGTAAACACTTACACAACCATAATCTGAAGTACAATCCTTGAAAGTACAGCCATCCAGGGTTACTGTTCCTTTTTTACTGTGGACAATGCATGAATGGCCACCGCTAACAGTAATATCTTCAAAACTGCAATCCTTTAGCAATGTGTTTGAATTTCCCCCAATTTGGAAAAATACTCCATCAGGAGATATGGATGTTGCAATCCACTTGAACTTAACGCCCTGCAAAGTGACAATAACACCTGAATTATCTTTTACCACTAATGGAGTGAAAGTGAATTGTCTTGGTGTGGAAGAGGAATCACCAATATAAGCGCCATCATTGCCCATAATTGTCAAATCATTATTAAAAACAATACGGGAATTGTAATCCATAGTTTCAGGATAATAATTTGTATTTTCTTTTAGCTGCACCACATAATTCTTATCAGACAGTGATGCATAATATTGAAGTTCTTCCCAATTCTTAACCGTTACTATACGTGTTGCCTCTAAAGAGGAATCAACATCACTATTTTCTAAATTATACCCGTGAGTGTTATCAGCTTGAGTTATATTTGTATCATCTATTTCGTTTGCTGATACAGCACCCACACATAAGATTAAAATGAATAAAAAGAATAAAATAAAACCAGTTTTTTTAAAATTCATCCCAAATCAACTCCAAATATAAAAAAAGAAAAAAATAATAAAAGGGAATTTTATTTTAATTCCCTATTTTTTTACTGTTATTTTTTTGCTGATTTTGTCTGCTCCATAAGTTACTTTGTAGGTGTATTTTTTACCTGCTTTGAAAGTTTTAATGATTTTTTTACCAACAGTGAATGTTGCAACACCTTTACTGTTTGTTTTTGCAGTAATAGTTTTACCATTTACTTTCATTGTGAGTTTTTTATTAGTTAAGTATTTTCCATTGACCTTTTTCAATGTAACTTTAACTTTTAGGGATTTAGCAGATTTTTTAACACTTACATTTTTAGCGGACAAAATTGTGTTTACAGTTACTTTATTTGATACTTTCACATCACCAGTTGATGCAGTTACAGTGTATGCAGTGGTTTTTGGAGCTAAACCTAATTTAAGTGTAGCTGTACCATTTTCATCACTTACACGAACATATTTTGCACCGTTAATGTCAATAGTGATGTTTTCACCAGCAATTGGAACACCAGCACGTGTCAATACAACTTTATATTCACTACCTGCAGTGTAGAGCATAGTAACGTCTTTAGCTGTTAGTGTTGCTTTTGGTATGGAGATGCTTGTTGTTTTTGTGATTGGATCGTATTTTGCATCACCAGAGTAAGCGACTGTTGCAGCATAATCACCAGCAGGCAAATCATTAACATTTACTGTTGCTTTACCGTTTACAAGGTCGCTTGTGTATTCTTTGCCGTTGACTGTTACTGTTAGTTTTCCGGTTGCATCAGCAGGCAAACTAATATCAAATGAAGGACTAGTAGTTCCTGCAGGAACGTCCACATTGACAGTATTGTCACTTACTGGAATTTCAACCTTTTTAACAGTTAAAGTAGCGGTTTTAGTTGCAGCATTATGGTTTGCATCAACATTTGTAGAAACACTAACAGTATAAACACCAGCATCCAAACCGGATAATTTAATAGTGTTTCCTGAAACATTGCATACTACTGCTTTGTTGTTTGCATCAACAACACTAGCTACAATATCACCAACAGAATTAGTAGTATCAGCAGTAATTGTGATGTCTTCACCGAAATTGACTGTTTTATCAGCAATATCGATAGTGGATGCCGCTTTGGTAACATTTAAGTTGATTTTAGCACTTGAAGGCAAGAAATTGCTAGTCACAATACTAGTTGCTTCAACAACATAAGAACCAACAGCCAAATTACCTAAAACAATATTACCATCAGTAGATTTGTAGGTTCCGATTTCTACACCATCTTTGAGTAAAACTGCATTTACACCAACAATACTGTTACCAGTATATGGAACACTGATGCTGTCAGCATATTCAACAGATAAATCATTCATGTATAAACCGGACTGTGCCTGTTTAACAGTTATAGTTTTAGTTACTGCTTCTGGAGCACCGTATTTGTCATCACCAGAGTATGTGACAGTTACAGGATATGAACCAGCATTGAAACCAAAGTCAAAAGATAACTTTTCAGCTGCATCTTTGGTTTGTTTAGCATTACCTGCTTCAACAGTTACAGTTCCAGTAGCATCACTAGGCAGCTCAACATTTATAGTAGCATATTGGCCGAAAGTGATTTCACTTGGAATGTTTGTGTTGAATTTGTAATTGCTGATTTTGGATATGGTTAAATCAGCTGTAGCAAGACCATAAACGTGTTCTGTATCATCTTCAAAGAAGATACTTACTTCATGTGTTTTATCTGCTGGTAATGTGTCTGGAATAGTAAAAGTTAATGTTTCAGTATCCTCTTCCAACTCAACAGTATAGTTTTTATTGTTTACACTGATTGTTAAAGTTCCTGTCACTGGTTGGGCAAAAGTAAGTGCAACATTTTGCTCTTGACCATAGACAATTGGATTTGCAACAGCTTCAATATCAACAGCACGGAAGAATAATCCTTTAGTTTCTTGATCTAATGTTACTTTTACTGAATCCTCTTCATCAGCATCAGTACTTGTTCTAGTATAGATTGCTTTGAAGTTTCCATTTTTTAAAATAGCAGTAGCATCAACAGTTCCAGTAGTAGAAGACAAATGAACAGTCATAGGTTGGAAGTTCCCCATACCATCCTGGTCATCAGTACCATTCCAAGTCAACTTACCTAAAATTTCAAACTGATTATTACCTAAATAATTTAAATTTACTGAGAAAACAGCATATCTGTTAACTGGTACTGAACGCCAATAACGCCCAGAATTATCATCAAATTGCATAACCAAATATCCTGGAAGATTACTTGAACCAAACCAAACATCATTTACATAAGAATTTGGATTATATGTTTCAGTTGCATACAAACGTGTCACAGTAGAAGGCAAATCCAACCTACAATATTCATAAATGTAAGTTATACTTCCTTTCGCATTCTTAATAGGAGAACCTACATGACACGCTAAAATGTCACCACCCCATCCATCATCATACCAAATGTCATCAGAAACTAATTTAAAATAACAATTTCTAAATATCGGACTAAATGAATACGGGTAAAATTCAGTTACATATTGACCCACACCTGCTAAAAAAGAACAATTATTAAATATTCCTAAATTTGCATTAGTTAAAACTGGATAAAAACGTTGCTTATAAAACATATAACCTGAGGCATCATCGAAATATGATGGAAAATGGTCTGTCCAGTTAAAAATTATATTTGAAATTGTAAAATTAGCAGTAGCATCTGTTAAAGCTAAACATTCAATATCATTAATATTAAACCCAGAACTAGTATATTCTTTTAGAGAGTCAGTTATAATAACTTCACCGTCTAGACCATTGATAAATAAGTTATTAGCGTTAAATCGTAAAACAGACCCTAATGTATAAGTTCCACTAAAAATATTTACTGTTACTTTCTCTTTGTTTTGAGCATTTGCATAATCACATGCCCGACTTAAGTCTGCAAATGGATCTTCAGGCGTACCGTGACCATTTTCTGTTTGATTTTCACCAACATAAATAATACATTCATCTTCAGAAGAAAAAATATCCTGATTATTATTTTCATCATTTAAAATATCAAAATCATTAGAATCAAGTTCTAAAGAATTTGATGAATCAACTAACTCCAAATTAGATTCTTCAGCAATTTCAGTAGCTGAAACCATATTAAAAGCAAATGACATAATGACAATCAATGTTACAACCAATATTAACCTTTTGGACATTATAATCACTACCCTAATTATTATTTGAAACAGTTAAGTCAGGGGCTCTAGCAGCATTATTACCAGTTAAACCAGATCCAGTAGCTACTAACGTATTATTAGATACAAAACCATCAGTATTACCAGCCATAATATATACTGCCCAAGTTCCAACATTAACAGTCACAGTATTATTTTCAATTTCATAATAATGATTTCCTGCAGTATATTGACAGTAACTAATACCCCATGCTTGGCAATTTTTAATAAATCCCCCTTCATTATGGACGGTTACTATATTGCCTCTAACATAAGCATAATCATCTTGTAGTTCCATACCAGAAAGTACATACCATGGTTCTCTTCCAGCTTTTCCAGTAACATCAATTACATTACCTGTAACAGTTATATTTGTTGAACCTTCATTGTAATTTTGAGAATAAATTCCTAAATTTGGACCACCATTTTTTGTAGTTAATGTATTATTTGAAATCACAACACCATCATGAGGACCAGTTAATTGCACACAATATGCTGCTCCAGTTGCATTTCCACTTGGAAGAATTGTAGCGGAGTCATTACCATTCATATTAACGGTGTTGTTGTTAATTGTTATATTATTACATTGATATACATCAATTCCATAAATATAACTATATTCGTTAGTATTAGATATGGTATCTTTTTCATCGATTTTATTATCTCCAACATATGAATTGTTTGAGTTTACAATCATTAATGCATCTAATGTTGGATAATCCCCTACACGAGCATTACCTAATACTGTTAAATTATTTTTAGTGAAATTCAAATTGTTACATTTTTCCACTGCTACACCAGCCACATAATCAGCTAAAATACCTTGAAGTGACCAGCTTACAGTTTTAAGAGGTAAGTATGCAGTTAAATTATTTTCAGCTATTTTTAAATCAGTACAGTTCATTGCTCTGATTACATAGTTATAGTTTGCTGAATTACTGTGTGAGCAAGTGTAAGAAATTACATTATTTAATATTTGTACATTTGCAGCGTTTACAACACTTATTCCATAATAATCCACATTTGAACCAGCTGTGAGAACAACATTTAAGTTTTGTACAACTGTATTATCAGCAGTTACATAAAGATATGCATCGGATGGTGATCTTGCATCATTTATGAATGTTGCTCCATCTAAAACTAAACCTGGTGACATTAAATCAAAGCTTACTCCATTGAATGTTGCTTCGTTAACATTTAATGTGATTGTTTTATCAATTTTAAAGTTTCCAAAACTTTTAGCATTGAAGTTTCCACTAAAAGTTAAATCAGTTACTTGTGTATCGTTTAAATAACCATTTTCATCGAAGCATTTATAATAGTCTTCATCTGTAATGGTTATTGTCTTTTCCTGTTCGACGTCTAGTGAATCTGCAGCCTCATCTAATGCGATGATATCTGCATCATCAGGTACAATATTGTCATCAATATCGGTTGCGCTAACAGCGCTAACACAACAGATTATCATGACAAATATTAGCAAAAGTGAAATAGAAAATTTCTTCATTTAATATCTCCTTTCCAATATTTTGTTAAACAAATTTTTTAAAAAATTTTTTGATTTTCGACAGTTTTATTCAAATCAAAGCCTTATTTGGCCTTTAAATTCTGATGGATTATACTAATCTATCAGATTTCTAAGCTCAATTTGGGCTTATTTTTTTGAGTACTAATTTTTTTATAAAGTTAAACTATAAAATTGATTAAATTAATTTTATTCAAATAAATTTTAAACACTGACAATTTAACTTTATTATATACTATTTTCATGTTTTATTAATATATATCTTTGTATTTTATTTTCCAAATTAAATTGTGAATTTCATTTCTAAATTGATAAATAAGAAATTAAATCATGTAATTTTAATTTTTAATAATGTTAATCTCTTAATATTGGATTTTAACAATTTTAAACATTTATAATTTTAAAGTAAAATTTGTAATATTTTTTTTAAAAATCAATCAAAATTGACAAGAAAATCAAATCAATAAAGAATTTTAAAAACTTTCTAAAACAGTTTAAATTTAATATTACAATCAAAAATTTATTTTTTAGAAAAACAACAAGTTTTAAACGGAAATATAACTGAAATTTGACCAAATTTTTAAAATTTTATCAAAGTAACTAAAAGGTTACCATGCCCCAATTTATGAAATGAAAATCTTAAAGATTCAGATTTTAAATAAAATAAATAATACTCCAAATTATAAAAAAATACGTCATTATTATAAATAATTCTAAAAACAAAACCTAATTTCACCATAAAAATTAAAACTCAAAATCTGATAGATTAGTATAATCAATCATATTTTTTTACTGGCCAAAAGCAATTTTCACCATTAAAAAATCACCCTTATTAACCCACCAGCAAAAATCCTGTCCAAGCCCAATTCAAGTCTAAAGCTTTTTTGCACTTATCTTCATTTTCCCGTTCACCATCCTCCAATCATACTCATGATAAAGGGATATATTATTCATTGCCTTTACATATTCAAATTTTAAGAATGCTGGATTGTCCTTGAAATATGATTCCCTTGTCTGGTTTTTGCCACGACCGTGCAAACGGTCAACATCATTACGGTTTAAACCAGAATCGATTGATCCCTGATTTAAATAAGTGGAGTTGAATTTCCTGAGCATGTGGGGGCGAAATCTTGAATAACCACCAACTTCCCCCAAACCCAACAAATCATTTATCCTTTTACACTTGTAGTTTACATGATTTAGCTCATATCTTAAAAGCGTATCATTTAAATTGAAGTCATTACGCTTTAACTTAATTTTTGCTATGCTTTGAACGCATTCAGGATTTAGAAAAGTGTAATATGGCTTGTCGGTTTTTTGCCTAACCAATTTACATGTGCAAACGACATTGTTTTTTCTTGAAAGATACTTTAATGCATCCTCGAAGTTATCCTTTTTGTGATAATCCCATGTTCCCCTAAAAAATGTCTCATTGGTCATTGATTTGGCTTCGGTTCTTGTTGAGCCTGATGATATCATAACCAGAACCCACATCTTCAAATCATCACATGCAATAGCTAAAACATCCCTCAATTCATCCTTTGTAAGCAAATCATCAAAACTTATGCATGTGTTTTTTCGAACTGATTTCTTGTTTAATGGCGGAATGAAAGGCAGATAGACTCTGTTGTAGTGATAGAAAGTCTTTATTTTTGATATGGCGTTGGTTATCGTATTTCCCACATGATGATTAATCAAATGATTTCTAAAGGATATTATCCTGTCATATATCATTAATTTGTTTTCAGGCGTGTTGTTTTCCTGCTCAAGAAATGCCTCATTTAACAACTCACACAGACTCATGGAGTGAAAATCCCTATATTTGTTAAAGACTGTCTTATAAGACTGAATCGAGCTGTACTTATGACCCGATTTTACATGAAAATCATTTATTAACTCCTCATCATTACTAAACATCAATAATACCTCCTAGTTTTTTTAAAAACTATAAACCCTTAAGGTATATAATTTTTAAGTGAGCAAGAGGATACAAAACTAAAAGAAGTTTGCCATAAAAATTTAAATAATTCCAACTGCTTAATATTAAACAATGAAAATAGAAGAAATCAAACACCCAGAGCTTAAAAATCACATCAACATGATTTACATGCATGGTGAAAACCAAAATCAGAAAGCCATTGATGAAACTGAATCCCAAATTAAAGACTACATCAAGGACAACTACTTCATAATATCAATCGAGGACAATAAACCCGTTAAAATCCCTTATGGTAATGACGGAAATTACCTGGTTCCGATTTTTACCGACGAAGCAGAATACATCAACGGTATGCAGTACTTTTCCCTAAACGTGATGGATGAAAACAAGGAATATATCATTGAAAAATTAAACTTCTTTAAAAATTTAGGTGATGATCCTAATTTTTTAGGATACATCGTAAATATTGCAAGAGTAAGTTATATTATCAACATTACTCTTTTGTGAACTCTTTTTGAATATCTTTTACAATCTCAACAAATCTCTTTGACACTTCATCGTCAGGATCAATTGTTGAGATAACACCGTCTCTGTTTGGTGAATCGGATACTTTTTCTTCAATAGGCAAATCACCGAGATAGGTAATTTCCATTTCATCTGCAAATGCTTTGCCGTTGCCTTCTCCAAAAATGTGGAGTTTTTCACCGCAGTGTGGGCAGTTATAATAAGCCATGTTTTCTATAAGACCTATTTTTTCGATATTCATCATTTCAACCATTTTAACACATTTCAAAACGTCTTCCTGTGATACAACGTTTGGTGTTGTAACCATAATTACTGCGTCAGCATCAGGAATGGTTTGTAAAACAGTTAAAGGTTCATCTCCTGTTCCTGGAGGGTTATCTATAATTAGGTAATCAAGTGAACCCCAGTTTGCATCTGAAATCAGCTGTCTGATTGCACCTGTTTTTTGAGGCCCTCTCCAGATAATAGGTTTGTCGATTCCTTCAAGAAGGAACGCCATTGACATTACCTTAAGGCCGCTTTGTGCTTTTACCGGAAACATTGAACTTCTGTATTCTTCCTGCTTTGCCTTAATAAATTCTGCCTTTTCCTCGTCACTTTCAAAGGTTTCCTTTGCCATTGCACCTTCAGTAAGTTCTTTAAATACTTCAAACTGGTATTCGCTGAATTTCTCACCATATATGTTATCCAAACCCAACATTTTTGGAATGTTCGGTCCGTGAATATCTGCGTCCAGTATACCTGTTTTGTAGCCTAGTTTCTGCAGGGTTTCTGCTATGTTTGCTGCAACTGTGGATTTTCCAACTCCTCCTTTTCCACTCATTACAACAATCTTGTGCTTGATTTGGCCCAGGTTTTTGGCGAGTCTCAATTCCTGCTCTATCATCTGTTTTTGCTGTTCGGGAGTCATTTGGCCTCCGTGACCGTGATGTCCATGTTCTGGCATAAATATCATCTCCAAAATATTTATTTAATTAAATTTTTTACTTACCTCTTCAACGGCAAGGATTAACGGGTCTGTAACCATTGATACAGGCGGCGCGTATGCAAATTCCATATTGCTTAAATCAAAGCAGGTCAATCCATCAGTAATGGCCAATGTCATTGTATCAATCCTTTCGGCCACCCTTTCTTCTGCTATGATTTGACAACCTATAATGGTTCCGTTTCCATCACAAATAACTTTAATATCCATTGGTTTTGCATTAGGATAGTAACGTGCTCTTGTAAGTGCTTCCACTTTCTGTACAACAGGCCTGATTCTGTTTTGCTGAGCAAAACTGGTGGTATATCCGACTGCACCGAATTCAAGTTTTCCGACTTTTGAAACCATTGAGTTTAAAACGGGATTGAATCTTGATTTTTTACCACATATTGTACGAGCCAATGTTTTTGACTGGCGAACGGCAGTGGTTCCTAACTGGGAAATGGTGTTTGAACCTAAAATCAAGTCTTTTGACTCTACACAGTCACCGACTGCATATACGTCTTCTACTGAAGTTTCCATTCTGTCGTTTACTAGTATTGCCCAGCGGCCGATTTCACATCCTGCCATTTGAGCAAGTTCAAGCTCTGCCCTTACACCTGTTGCCATGATTACCATATCAGCATCATATATTTCCTCATCACCGAAGCATGCCTTTTCGACTTTGGTGTCCCCGATTAATTTGGTAATAGGTTTTCCTAAAACAACCTGAATGCCTTCCATTTCAAGGTAGTTTACTAATATATCGGACATGTCCTTGTCAAGGGATCTCGGAACAATTTGAGGAAGCATTTCACTTAAGATAACATTCAAGCCCTGTTTTTTAAGTGCAAATGCAATTTCAATACCGATTAGACCTGCACCTGTAACGATTGCACTTTTGGCATCCTTCATAGCTTCCTGAACTTTAATACCGTCATCGATGTTTCTTATCCTAAAGACACCGTCAAGGTCAACACCCTGCATTGGAGGAACAAAAGGATTTCCTCCTGTTGCAAGAACAAGCTTGTCATAGCTTAAGACATTGTCCTTACCGTCCTTTTGATATGTAACGGTCTTTTTGTCATTGTCGACTGCTGTAACTTCAGCCTCAATAATGACGTCAATATTTTTTTCCTTATAATCTTCAGGAGTTCTCATGATAATATCATCAAATGATTCAATCTTTCCGGACAATACGTAAGGAATGGCACATGGTGAATATGCAACCTTGTTGTCTCTTGTGAGAACTGTTATTTCAATTTCCTTGTCGAGTTTACGAATATTTGAAGCTGTGGAAATTCCTCCAGCTCCACCACCTACAATTACTACTTTCATTTTAACAAAACCACATAAGATTTATACAATCTATAATATATTATTAATTAATATAAAAAGATTAAGGTTTAAAAATGAGAGAAATCGAATTTGATTTAGATGGAAATCCCTTTATGGATTTCTTGTCTTCCAGATATTCCATGTCTGCAAGAATTAATGTTGAAAAATTATGGAAATACTGTAAAAAATATGATAAGTCATTTTTTGTAATGAGTCTTGGATGTCTGATGAATGCAGTTAATGGCGTTGATGCGTTTAAAAGAAGAATTATTAAAGGCAAGGTAATTGAATTTGACTATCTTGAAGGAACCTCACCGATAATGGACGAGGATAATGAAGTTTACCGTGAAATGCGCGTTGAAACACCGCAGAACTTTTCAGACATGCTTGAATGGCATGATTATGTGAAAAAATTATCAAATGATATTTTATCAGGAAAAAATGAAGGTTTCACTTTGGAGATGGAAAAAAGGGACAACCAAAATATTGCAAATTTCTCATGCATCCCCTGGGTTGACTTTGACTCAATAACAACATGCGTTGTAACCTCCCGCCAAATCCAGCCTTTAATTACATGGGGCAAAGTCAGCGAAAACTATGAAATGACCGTTTCAATCACTGCAAATCATATTTTCGTAAACGGCCGTGAAATGGGAAATTTCTATGTGAATGCCCAAAAGGAATTTGACAAGTTTTAAGGATCTGACTCAATATCAGTTGCCTCAAGCTTCATGATTACAGGCCTTAAACCGTCATTGCAGCTGACAATTGCAACGCCAGGAGCTTTAATCCAGTCATTGTAATACCATGTTTCTTTAACTCCGTGAGCAAGAGCAAAAACGTACTGATATATTGCCTTCCATGCCTCATCGCAAAAGCCTTCAGGCTTAGCATAATCGGCATAATATACCTGGCCTTCACACATCAAAGGGCAAGTCGAAATGCCTTCAACACCATATTCGGCTGCAAGATCTTCTTGCAGGGTTGTTTTTAGAATTGTAATTTTTACTTTTTTCATATTATCACCTAAAAATTAGATATCATCCAACCAATCTAAGATGTAATTAAAATCTCGATGAATATAGGTTCAATGTCTAAAATCTCTTTGATGAATGCATCCTTACCTTTATTAACATCAAATTTTGCTTCTTCAAACTCTTCTTCAAACATAATAACGCCCTAACTATCTTCCAATAACTGAGAGATATCATCCAATTCTTCTTGACTAACTGGTTCGAGAATATCTAAAATCTCTTCAATGAATGCATCTCTACCCTTATTAACATCAAATTTTGGTTCTTCAAATTCCTCTTCAAACATAATAACGCACCTAAATATCCTCCAATAACTCAGAAATGTAATTTAATTCTTCATGACTAACAAAATCAACAATATTAAGAACCTGTTCAATGAATGCATCTCTGCCTTTATTTACTTCAAATTTCGGTTCTTCAAAGTCCTCTTCAAACATATTATCACCATTTATTGTTTGAATATATACCCTCATAATTTAAGTAATTTACTTACAAATAAAAGCAATTTTACACACTCAGACAACTTTTGCTTTAATCATAAAAATAAGCATGTTTAACCATTTAAAAGTCAATTAAACAAAATAAATGAAAATAAATTTTTTTCTACAATAGAAAAAAATCTATTGTAGAATTTCAAAAGTTGAAATTTCATTGATGATTTTCTGCAGATACTTCTTTTTCAGGACAAATTCACGTTTGTCAGCTAGTCTATCACTATGAGGCTGAGGGACTTTTTCATCCAAACGGCTTGCACCCAAATACTTGGTGTCACCTTCACGCAAACGATGTGCCTGACCTTCATCTATGCATTTCCTTATATGTCCATAGTCATTTAATAGAACTTCAAGGTCGTTGCTCAGGTGATATATTTCCAAATCAGTTATCAAACCTGACTCATCATGCCATATTATCAAAATAGCTTCACGGTCAAACAACTCAGAAAATGAAATCAAATTAAAATAGTCAATATCTGCAAGTTTAAACTTTTCTGCAGGATATTTACGCCCGCAAACCTTATATTTATACTCTAAAAAGGAAATAAAAAAAGAATCAGAAGATTCATCCAAACTAACTTCACTAACATTCTTGCCAATCAGTCGTTCAAATGAATCCATGTTAATCTAGTCTTTGTCTAAAGCAGGAATTCCGGTAAGTCTTAATCCTCCATAGTGGGATTTGTATTTGATGTTTAATCCAATCAGCAATGGAGTGATTTTTTCTATGATTCTTGCTTTTTCCAAAATTCCGCAGTCGATTGTTTTTATTCCTGGAATCTTGTCGATGATTTCTGCTGCAGTTATCTTAGCATCTTCATCGTCACCTGCAATAAGACAGTCACAGTCGATTTCTTCTGGAATGTTTGCAAGGTGTGAGTTTGAAATGTTGCAGAATGCACAGATTACCTTTGCACCGGTTCCTTCAAGAATGGAAGCGCATCTCTCAGCAGCTGATCCTTCCATGAGGTCAATGAATCTGAAAGGTTTTCCTCCGATTGCTGTTTCCAATGGAACGGTTGCATCCATGACAATCTTGTCAGTACAGAACTCCTTGATTCCTTCAAGAGTTGGCTTTTGAGCAGCCAGTGGCACGGTAATAATCAGCACATCTCCTTCTTTTGCTGCATCCTCATTTGCCATTCCTTTCATGTTGGACAAGTCATAGTCTGCCAAGTCCTCTTTTGCTTTTGCAACTACGTCCAATGCCTTTTCCTCTTTTCTTGATCCTACAATTACGTCAACACCGGCAATAGCCAGTCTTTCTGCAATTCCAAGTCCCTGTGGTCCTGTTCCACCAATTACACTTACAATCATATTATCACCTATTTTTTATCGTAAAGAAGTCCGCCAACGAATATCAAATATTCCGGCAGCTTACCGTCTTTTGCATATTGAATTTTAAAACCGAAAATATCTTCGATTGACTTATCCACATCTCCGCCAAGAGCCTCTATCGGATATCTCATCTTAAATGGCATCTTGCACGGCATGCCGAATTCCCTTGTACATCTCATGCACAGGTTGCATTTGCCCAAAAACAATCCTAAAGAGTCTTCGCTTTCAAGGGCGTATATTTCATTCATCAGTTTCACTTTCATGCGCTCAAAGCGTTTCAAAATGAATTCAAGCTCCTTTTCCTCAAAGGTATGATCCAGCTCCTCCTCGGAAAAGTCTATTTTGAATGCTATGATTTTAAGCTTGTTGTATGAATTCCATATATCATCAACGTCAAAGTCAAAGGGAGGATAGTTCCAGTTGTATCCGAGCATCTCCTGCTCTTCTATGCACAGTTTTGAGAATTTCTCAAAATCCACATACTTTTCATAATACTCCCCAACATCAACATCAGCGGTTAGCTTTGTAATCTCTGACATGATTAAATATTTAAAAATAAAACATTATAAAAGTTACTAAAATGAAAAAATTCGAAGCAATTCAATGTATTTGGACTTTAATTCACCTTATCAAGTGTTGACCAGGATTTAGGAAATCATCCAAAAATTCTAAAAATTCCATATCATCAATTTCATCAATGCTTATAAACTTATGAGTTTTGATAAGTGTTTTTTTGAGGTTTTTTCCAACCTTAATCAGTCCAATGTGTTCAGCGGTAAAGATATGATTTATCAAATCGCCGACATAGGTAAATTCCCTTTTTTGTGTGTGAACTAAATAGTCACCTTGAATATAACAGTTTTCATGTTCATATTTTGTTGCGAAGTTTACACATGCCTGATTGATGAACACTTTAGGGCCTTTGTTGATTTTAACATTGTTCAAATGGGATGATGCCATTTCCAAAAGTATTACTGCAGTTGACTTTTCATCGCTCCAATAATCCGCCTTGAAAACATTGAATTCCTCATCGTTGAGCTTTCTTTCAAGTGCTTCGCATGTCTTTCTGAGTTGTGGATGCAATGTATCTAAAGGAATGTCCGGAATGTCAAAGCTGATGGCAATTACCTCACCGTTTCTTTTGTCGAATTCCTCTAAGATATCATCCTTATTTAGATTTCTCTTTAATGGGTAAAAATAGTCTTTTTTATTGTCTGAATTTAAGTAGTTACGTGCTGACTGGATAAATTCGGCCATTTTTTCCAATCTTAAGGCTGCACCTACATTACGGTTCATGTCTGTTGGATCTATTACAATCAATGGATCTTTAAACAGTTTGGAAGTTCCATAGTTTTCCAAATCTATGCTTTGCCCGTGACTCCACTTGATGGCTGCCTTCAATGTATTTTCAAAAGTGCCGTAATGAATTATAAGCAGCTCGCACAGATATCCTGCAAATCCTCCCACCTTAAACTCGGAGCCGTATGTTCCGGTCATTGCCATGAAGCGTTTTAAAAGAAGCACTTCATCCTGTTGGCTTTCAGATAAATTCGCCTTAACATAGCGAGTATGCAGAATGGTTCTGTCCACAGCTGATTTGAGCTGGCTTCCGTCTTCGATTTCATAGCATGGAACCATATCAACTTCAAAACCGTCAATTTCTGCTGTAACATATGGATGAGAAGCAAAATGGTGTGAAGCCTCACCCTTGAAATGGCTGCTGCATTTATGGGCAAGATACAAACCCTTTTCTTTTAGATACTGCTTGTCGGTATCCAGAGGAAATGCAATGAATATGTCAATGTCTGATTTTCCTTTTAAGGCTGTGTTTTTAGCTACAGAACCAACTAAAGTTACCTTTGCATCAATATCTTTTTTGCTGCAGGTTTTCTGCAAGTAATTGATTAATTTGCGGGCAACCCTATTTATCTCCCGACTTTCCTCCAAACTAGGTTTTATATCCTTTAAAATTAAATCATAATCCATGAAATCACAATTCAAATACTCTAATATCTTCGTAAATTGGTCCTGACGGTGTTAAAGTTGATTTTTTAAGTGAAATTCTCTCAACTTTCATCTCGCCAATATCAATATCCTCAAACTTTTCAATAGTTGATTTGACCTGGGATTTGTTTTTGACTGACTTCATACGCCCTATGGTCAGATGGGTTGAGAATTTCCTGTCCAAATCAAATCCTAACTTATGAAATTCCTTATCCAGCCTATCATGAAGGTCCCTGATGGCGGCATCATCTTCAATGCCCACCCAGATGACCTTAATGCGGTTTTTATTTGGAAATGCACCGCAGCCCTTGATTTTAATGTTGAAAGGTTCTGCCTCAGATACTACACCAGCTATCTTTTCTTCAAGCAAGTTTAAGCCGTTGGTGTCGATATCACCGAAAAACTTTAAGGTTAGATGTAGGTTTGCAAGTTCCACATACTTGATTCTGGTATCGATCTGTTTGAATTCCTTTATAATCTTGTTAATTTTCGGCTTTAAATCATCATCCAAATCAATAGCTAAAAAGGCCCGTACCTGTGACATTCAATCCCCTCACTGTTCAATGATTGTCTCATCAATAGCTATTCCAAAGTGGCGTGCATTGGTTTCAACATACACCTTAACCTTGTCGCCAGGTTTTATTTCAGCTACTGATAAAGGTTCATTGTCTCCATCGACAATCCTGATTGTTTCTGCATTTTGAAGAAGAGTTCTAATAGTTTGTCCTTCATATTCGGCTTCGATTAAAATCAATGGCCTTCTCTCGATTTTGCTTCTTCCCACATAAGCGGTTCTTGTTTCACCTTCGGTGTTTACTATAAGAACCTCATCGCCTGCAACAAGCTCTGATAGGTATCTTGTCTTGTTTCCCGGAACCATTACGTAAGCCTGAACAGGACCTGCGTTAACCCTGAATGGCCTTGATGCTACATATTCACTTTCAAGACTTTCTGAGTGAACCAGAAACATTGACTTTGAATATGAACCTATAAGCATTCCTTCACCTGGCTTCATCATGTCGGTTGTATCGACACATACCCTGTCTCCTGAACCCAATGGTTTTACATTGGTGACTGTTGCCACTTTAAGTTCGTATTTTACCTGTGAAGCCTTTACGACTTCTTCTGCTATCTTTTTGGTTTGGTTGAAGTCATTTGCTTCAAATATAACACCATCGGTTCCGTGCTCCAATGTTTCAAGTGCAACCTTAGCGCCGTCAAGGTCACGTACCGCTGCGATTATTTCAACATCGACCTTCTGCAAATCTGCAATGATGTTTTCAAGTGGAATGATGGTCCAGTCTGTTCCCACAAGAATGATATAATCCACAATTGAACCTAACTTAACTGCAAGCTGTTCGTGAGCCTTGTCAGTAATTTTTATATAAGCACATACTGTTTTTCCTTCGCTTTTTGCCTTTTTGGCTGCTGCAATGTCTGCTGAATCGGAAAAGTCATCATTCAGCTCCAAAAAGCCGTCGCCTTCACCGTTGATACCTACCAGAAATATGTCAGCGTCATCCCTGTTTGCAATGATTTTAACGTTACCGAGTTTTCTGATTTGCTCAACATCATCCAAATCCAGAACGTGGTCGATTCCTGATTCAAGTGCTGTGGTAATCATTTCCTTTTTATCATCCCACAACTCGTCAGGAGTGCTTATCCAGGCAAATTTGTTTTCCATCAAACCACCTATTTGAGGAATTCTAAAGCTTCTTCAACTTCCAAGTCATGGTGGACTACTTCAGAAATTGCCCTTGTGATTTTACCAGGGTTTTCAGCCTGGAACAGGTTACGTCCGAATGCAACGCCTGCACCGCCGACTTCAAGAGAATCCTTAACCATTTGCAACAATTCTTCATCGGTTTCAACTTTAGGACCGCCTGCAATTACAACGGGTACGATTGCTCCTTCAACAACTTCCTTGAATGAATCAGGATCACCAGTATAATTAGTTTTTACAATGTCAACTCCAAGTTCAGAACCTACACGTGCAGCGTGTTTTACAAACTCGACGTCATGTTCGTTTTCAACCTTTTGTCCACGTGGGTACATCATTGCCAAAAGAGGCATACCCCAGTAGTCACAGGTTTCAGCTATTTCACCAAGTTCCTGAAGCATCTGACTTTCGGTATCAGAACCAAGGTTTACGTGAATTGATACGGCATCTGCCCCAAGCTGGATTGCCTTTTCAACGCTTGTTACTGTAACCTTATCATTTGGGTCAGGTGCAAGAGAAGTACTTGCGGATAAGTGTACGATAAGACCTATATCTTCCCCGTAACCACGGTGGCCTTGTTTTACAATACCTTTGTGCATTAATATTGCGTCTGCTCCTCCCTGGGAGATGCTTTCGACTGTTTCGTCCATGTCAATAATTCCTGGAATAGGACCGCTTGATACACCATGATCCATCGGTGCGATAACGGTTCTATGAGTATTTCTGTTAATGATTCTTTCTAAACGAATCTTTTTACCTATCATAATCTAACCTCATTTATACTTATGGTTTATATTTCTCTAAATCAACATATATAAATATTAATAGTACAGAAATGGACATTAATTAAAAAAAATAAATTAAAATTTAAAAATTTCTTAAAAATAAATATTATAAACTAAACAAATTTATAATTTTTAGAAAATGATATGAATAATTAATCCCAATAACTTCAATAAATTACCAAATCAATTTACTTTTTTAAAAAAATATTATATATGATTAACTTAACACACAAACATCAATATTTACTTTTAAAAATAATTTTTTAAGCTTAAATCAATATTTAAAGAATCAAGAAACAAGTTTTAAATAATCAAAGAATTCATAATAATTTTTATGAAAATCGAATACATTAAAGACAATTATTATTTTGAAACCTTGAATGAAGAACATGATTTAAGCGATTTTGATTGTGAAGATGAAGACCTGAATGATTTTTTGAAAAATGATGCATTAAAGTTACAAAATTCAAAATTGAGCACTACTAAATTAGTAAAATGCGATGATGAAATTATTGGATTTGTTTCATTGTTAACAGATGGTATCCTGATTAGGAATATAAGAAACAATGAAATTAAACTTGATATCAAAAATCAATTAAATATCAAGCATAAAAATAAATTGATTCCTGCAGTTAAAATAGGTAGACTTGCTTTAGATAAGAAATATACTAAAAAAGGATTAGGAACACACGTATTAAGAAGTATTTTAATCAGTTTAAAAGAATTATCTGAAAATAAAGTAGGTTTTCGTTTCATAGTTGTTGAAGGATATGCAAAAGCTTTAACTTTTTACATTGTTAAAAATGGCTTTGAAAACCTTAAAAAAGATGATGAAAAAATTAAAAACATTGATTTCATATCAAAAAGAGATCCTAAAAAAAAGTTTTATTTATATTTTGATTTAAAAGAATATTCGTAAAAATGAAATTACAAAGGTACATGCCTCTGTTCTTTCATTTCTTTAAATATTTGTTTTTTTCTTTTTGATAAAGGTTTTTCTAAGCTGTTTAAAAAGTCTTCGGCTTCTTTTCCATACAAAATAGGAGTATCTCCAATAGGAGTTGCCATAGCATTACCTCCATGATTCAATTAAAAGATAATTTATCACATCTCATTTATATAATTTTTGATTTAGAATCCTTCAAAAATGATTTGGACATGAAAAATTGCTTTCATTTCCCCATACTATTTAAAATTAACTATTTTTTCAAACTAGGAGTCCATAAATCAAATTCCTTAATCAAAGGAGGAATTCCAGAATCATGGTAAGAGTCCAAAAATCCTTCATCTGAAACGTAATCTTCACCGCTACCCTGAGCACTGTTTAAAAATTCCAAAAGTCCACGGTTTCTGATTATTGTATGGGTTGGCTTGAATGTGCTGGACCAGATGTAAAAAACTTTAAAGGCAGTGTCCGGATGATATCCTCCACCTAAATCAATAGCAAGCACATCACATGACTGTGTTATCCTGAATACTTCAGCTATTACCTCATGAAGCCTCACATCACCTGAAATAAACTTCACTTCCTCCAGTTTGGCCATCTCATCAACTGCTTCTGGAGAGTTGTCAACTGCAATGACATTGCAGTCTTTAGATATCAGTCTGGTAGTGCCTCCCACATGACATCCCAGTTCGATTACGCAATCGCCGGGATTTGTCAATTCAAGCATGTCCTTTCTGTAGTTTTTTATATCGTAACTGAGTTTAATCATAAACTATCCCAATGTTGTTGAGTTTATCTATATGCAAGCCTTCAATGTCTAAACTTTTGAAGGCATCTTCATCATATGCAAATGCAAATGCAGTATTTCCAAGCATTGCCATGGAACTTCCCAAAATATCACTCGAAGAATTAAAATGCTCAATCAGATTTCCAACATCGTCTGACACCAGTTTTGTCTCATGGCAAAATCTGTTTGAAAAAGCCAAAAAATTCTCCAAGGTAGGTTCCGCTTCAAACATTTCAAGATATTTAAGGCCTGACTTTGAAATGGCCTGCTTATGCACAGGATTTTGTATAATGCTTGAAGTTTCAATACCTCCGAATGTTTTCCAGGCAATGCAAACGTCCTTTCTAAATGATTTTATCTCACCAATGCCTGGAGCTCCCGGTGAAGTTCTCAAAACCAGCCCTTTGCCGGTTTGTGCAATTACATCCCCCAATCCGGCTCCAAGATTGACTTCAGCCATATGGGCAATCTGACCGCATAATTCCAGAGAATAACCCAAATTCAAAAATTCATTCAATGCCAAAGTAAGACTTAAGGCTGAAGCTGCAGATGTTCCAAAACCTGCACCGATTGGAAGCTGAATGTCCTGTGCGATTTTAAAATTAGTTTCAATATCCAAAATGGACAATACCTCATTGATGACAGTGAAATCGCCCTGATTGACATCAATTTCAAGTTTGTCACTTTCAGATACTGTTGTCTTAACTCCCTTTGAAAGTAAAAAACCAACGCCACATGACCCCCTCTTTAATGAAACGCTGTGCTCTTCAACTGTAAAAAAGCCGGTAATGTGGCCTGGTACAAAAACACTATTAGACATATAAATTAATTTGTTTTTAAGTTAATTAAAATTTTTGACCTATTTCATATGCCTTTTTGAGTTTTTCTTCTTTTTTGTCGGCATCACCGATGAACTTGACGCCTGGAACTTCCAATGTCTCGATAAATTCAAGTTCAGTGTTGTTTAAAAAGGGCTGTGCTTCAGTTAACTTGATATAAGTCTCATATATATCGGTTCCGGGATATGCATGGGTGAATATCATGGCGGCCTTACCGTCAAACTTCTTGTCCGGATTGTTGAAAATTGAATAGAACCTGTCGACAATTGTCTTTGCCTGTGCTGTCATCTGACCGAAGTAGATTGGTGAAGCTAGAATCACACCTGCACCTTCAGCCAATTGATTGATGATTTCTGCACCGTCATCCTCAAAGCGACAGTCATTACCTTTAGCACAGATTTCACAGCCGCTGCAAGGGTTGATATCCATCTTATCCAAGAAGTATTTTTTGACTTCATGGCCGTTGTCTTCAGCACCCTTAATCATTTCATCCAAAACACGATTAGTGTTTCCTTTTTTACGCGGACTTGCCTGCAGGGCTAAAATTTTCATGATTTCACCTCAATCATTCCTTAATCCATGCTGAAACCAGATCCTTTGCACTGCCAACATTGGCTCCAGGAATTGAAAGGCCTTTTTTGATATCAGCACCTGCACATAATTTTTTAATGTCTCTTGCACTTGAACCGAAACCTGACCCTTCATGTGTAACGAACGGTTTTACGGTTTTTCCGGAAAAGTCAAGCTGTTCTAGCTGGGTAAACATCGCCATTGGCAGTGTTCCCCACCAGTTTGGAAAACCAATGTATATTGTATCGTAAGAGGAAATGTCATCCAATGTCTCTTTGATTTCAGGTCTTGCCCCATCCTGCTGTTCCTTTTTGGCAACGTCAATGCATTGCATATAGTCTGCAGGATATTCAACTGCAGGTTCGACTTTAAACAAGTCAGCCCCAGACAATTCCTGAATATATTCAGCTATCACTTCTGTGTTTCCTTTTTCTATGTTTTTAAGTTGTCCTCCGAAGTAGTTTTCACCGCTTCTTGAAAAGTAAATTACTAAATCAGCCATATCATCACCTTAATTGTTGTAATCTTCAACATTTTATAATCTAAAAAAAATAAGAATAGAAAAATCTATTCTTTAATTGAACGCGCAAGTTCAGCTCCTTTTTCAAATGCCTCTGCAAGAACATCCTCATCAGGAACAAATACTACATCCAAAGTGTCGGTTACTGTAAATCCTGCAGCTTCAAGGTCATCCTGGAGTTTTTTGACAGCTCCTCCACCCCATCCTTTAGATGAGAAGATTAAAGCGTTTTTCTCACTGCCGGTTCCTTTGAAGTTGACGCAGTCCAACCAGTACATCATGTTACCGATTCTTGGGAAAGGCTTGTTCATCATTGTAGGAGCCCCTAAAGCTATAGCCTTAGAGTCGAGAATATCAGTTATCACGTCATCCGGACCGTCATTCTGCATGAAGTACATTACGACTTCAACGCCTTCGCTCATGATTCCTTCAGCAATCTGGAATGCGAGCTTTTCGGTTGAATGGTGCATAGTGTCATAGATAACAGTGATTTTATCTTTGCAAACACCAGATCCCCATTCGGAGTATTTTTCAACGATTGGAGCTGGATTTGTCCAGATTTGACCGTGGCATGGTGCAATCATTTTGATGTCATTGATTAAGCCTGTATCGGTCAGTTCCTGAAGTTTCATCCTGAGCATTGGAGAGCCTAAAGTTACAAGGTTAGCATAGTACTTTTGAGCTTCCCTTAAAAGATAGTCAACAGGATAATCGCTGTCAAATCTTTCGGAATGTGCTACGTGCTGTCCGAATGCATCGTTTGAAAAGAGAATTCCGTCTTCAGCAAGCAAGGTAAACATGCTGTCAGGCCAGTGAAGCATCGGAGCGGAAATGAATTTAAGTGTTCGCCCACCAATGTCAATCTCATCACCGGTTTTTACCTGGTTGATTTCCAAATCTGAGAAATTATGATATTGGGATTCTAAAAATTTCGCACAGTTTGGAGATGCATAAATCTCAGCATCAGGATTGTATTTAAGAATTGTATCTTTTAGATAAGTTGAATGGTCCATTTCAGAGTGGTTTTGCACGAATACATCAATCTGGATGTCTTTTCCTTCTTTTGCAAAAGCGTCTTCAATTCTGCCGTCTAACTGATCAATCATATTTTTGTAAACATTATCAATCAATACAGTCTTTTCTTCACCGAATACCAAATAAGCATTGTATGTGGTACCTGGTATTCCATATCCGTGGAAGGTTCTGCTATTCCAGTCAATAGCACCTACCCAGTATACTCCATCTGCGATTTTACAAGCATTAGCTTTCATTATAATAACCTCATTAATTTAAGTTATATAAATTTATATTAAATGGACTATATAAAATATTATACTTAATAATTAGGGGTTATATTTTGAACAAAAGAATAGATTTACATATGCACACTTTATTCAGTGACGGAGAACTTCTGCCATCAGAACTTGCAAGAAGAGCCTTAAAGTTAAACCATGAGGCAATAGCAATCACAGACCACGTTGACTGGTCAAACGTTGATACAATTCCAGCCATTCAGGAAGCGATTGACGACATCAATACAAACTGGGACATTACCGTTGTCTTAGGTGCTGAAGTTACACACGCACCATGCGAGTCAATTGACGGGATTGCTGAGCGTGCAAAAGAGTTAGGTGCAAAAATCGTTGTTGTGCATGGTGAAACACTAAACGAACCTGTTACACCCGGAACAAACAGGGCAGCTGTTGAATCCGAGCATGTCGATATTTTAGGACACCCTGGCTTAATAACCGTAGAGGAAGCGGAAATCGCAAAGGAAAATGATATTTATCTTGAAATTTCAGCCCGTAGTGGACACTGCCTTGGAAACGGACACGTTGCAAGCATTGCAAGAGAAGTCGGAAACAAATTATTGGTAAATACCGATACACACTCCCCCGACAACATCATAACCTTTGAAAAAGCATATCAAATTGCTTTAGGTGCCGGTTTAAGCCATGACGAAGCAATGAAAGCCATTGTTGACAATCCTCGTGAATTATTGAAAAGCAAAGGAATATTATGAAAGCATCCAAACTATTAAAGATAATTAGGCAAAATCTGAAGGATTATCCTATCGAGTACTTGAGAAATAAGGTTACCGATGAGAGATACAAGGATCCCCTTACCAAAAAGCTTGCAAAATATAACTCCGACGTGTATGATGAAATATACAGCATTGAAATTGAAAACGATTTTGAAATCAAGGATAATGTTATAAAAAACATTCAAAGCGATATCGGATTTTATTTCGACAGATACGCACCGGGCGATGATGAAACCCGTGAATTTACAAAAAATATTAGCCTTTACTTGGCTTTGATTGCCAAAAAGCCTTTGCATCCTTTCAGTGAAGATAAAAAAGATGAAGTATATTATTTTAACGGTGATTTTTATTGCAAAGGACGTATAAAATACATCCATGACAAAAAATCACTTTGCAGATACTGTGTCTGCAAAAATGTGGGATTCAGCGGATTATTTTAATTGTATGATGAAAATTTTAACAGATTAATACAAATTTAACTCTGCAGAAGCCATAAACCCACTATAAAATATTTGTAATTTCCTTAATCAAATCATCATGTTCATGACTATTTTCATAAATATTCAAATAAAAGAATTCCTCTTGTTTATATAACGTTAGATTATAATCACTTAAAACATTGTTATAATCATTTATTCTTCCTTTTTTCATCAAATCTATTTTAGTTGTTAGAGTATTATAAAATGAAGAAATTAAATCTTTAATAAATGAAGAAAATAAGATATATCTTCTAATATCCCCCACAACATACTCAACCATATTCTGTAAAGACAAACAAGCAAGGTATTCTTCTTGAAACTCTTTTAGAACTTCTAATCTACCCACTAATTCATCAGTTAAATTAACAATACTATCTAATTTTTCTAAAAATTCTTTATTATTGGAATACTTTTCAACAATAGTTTGTAGAGAGTTTTATTTTTTTAAGGACATATTAATGAATCTTTCAACACTACCCAAAAGTTCTTTCAGATTTCTTACAATACTAACCACATCAATTATTTGTTTATCTTCCATATGAACATACCTTTTAACTCTTAAATAAAGGAATATTCTGTATTTAATTATTTATTTACCATATACTTAATGAAAATTGAATAAATTATTTATTTTTAAAATGCCCTTTTCATATTCTCCAGAATAATGAAATATTTCTAAATAAAATATCTCTTTTTGATTTTCTAAAAATGTTGAAAAAGCATTATAATAATTGACATATTCATTATCAGATTGCAGTTTTTTATTTATTAACTCAAAGAAGTTTAAAAGCAGATTATCTACAAAAGATATATTTTTTAAGAATAATTTCAGATTATCCAATAAATAGACAATCATTATTTTAATACTTAAAAAATCGGAAAATTCATCTTTTAAACTTTCTATTGGTGCCAAAATTTCTGTTATTTCATCCATTGAATTTCTAATTGTTTTTAAATCCATCAAAAAAATTTCATCATGAGCATATAATTTTACAACATCATCTATAGACATGTCTTTTTGAGGTTTGATATTTTCAAAAACGTTTTGTATTCTCTCGTATATAGTGTTTAATGCATAGAAATTTTCTAAATTAACATACATTTTATCCCAAACAATGGTTTTTCATTGTTTAAAAGGTATTTTCTTCATTATTTAAGTAGTTTTTGCTTTAATATTACGAGTTCAGACAACTTTTTCTTTAAATTAAAAATAAATTATCTTAAAACTTTATATGTTAAAATCAGGTCTTTTCCAAGAGGATATGAATCAACCAACTCCAGACGAACCGCTTCATCCATAGTGTCAAAGCCCTCTCCATCAAAGAAAGTCTTTGCATTTGCTCCTCCAACAACCATAGGCGCAACACAGATTCTTATCTCATCAATCAAACCTGCCTTAATCATTGAAAAGTTGAGAGTAGCTCCACCTTCAAGCATTAACTTTTCAATACCTTCTTCATGCAGATAGCTCATCAGTGCAACAAGATCCACCCGTTTGTCGCCTGAAAAGAAGAATTTTACTCCCCGTTTTTTGAATGTTTCGTATCTGTCTGAAACCTTGAAATCATATTTGTATTCGTTTGCACCGGCAATAATGGTTTTTGCGTCTTTATTTGTTATTCTTGCTGCAAGAGGTGTTCTGCATTTGCTGTCAACCACCACACGCACAGGATTGTCATCCGGGTTTGCATCAATCTTGTGGACAGTAAGTCTTGGATCGTCTGCCATTACTGTCCCGATTCCAACCATTATCGCATCACAGTCCTTTCTTATTTCATGAACTCTTTTCAAGTCCTCTTCACCTGAGATGTTTGAGCTTCCGGTTGCTGTTGCAATCTTTCCATCCAATGTCATTGCCGCATTCAATATTACATATGGCCTCATCATATCACCTAAATATGGTAGAACATTTCTTTAATATGTAGGAAATTCATCAGTGTCTGGTTTTCAAGCATTCCAGGCATAATCAATGCTACAACAATACCCAATATGCCGAAGACTATTCCAATTGCCCAGATTATTTTTACTGCATCCTTTTCTGCAATAGGTCTTCTTAAAACCAGCCTGATTAATGATTTGAATCCCTGCTCTGGCCTTACTAGTTTTCCTTCATCATTCAGTTGTGTAGGCTTGAACTGCTGGCGTTCCATTACTCCGGCTGAGAAGAATTTCAATGCAGCATCGATAATATTCGGCATTAAAACTATAAGTGCAATGAGCTTTACACGCCCGATAAATGCGATTGACACAATTGCCGCACCAATGATTAATGTACCGGTGTCACCTGGGAAAATCTTTGCAGGGTATCTGTTGAAGTATAAAAATGCAATTAGTGCCCCCAACATACTCATGGATATGATTGTAACATCATATTTTCCAAGGATGATGCATGATATTGTAAGAGAAGTCATGGAAATGACACCCAAACCTGATTCTATACCGTTTAAACCTGCAAGCATGTTGGTTAAATTGGATCCGATTGAAAGTGCAATAGGGATAGTAATTAAATATAAAAGTCCAACATTAGGCGGTGCCGCCCAAATCAGTGGAAGACCTGCCAAAAACAACAGGAAGAATTTCTCTTTTGAAGACAAGACAAGCAAATCATCAGCAATTCCAATAATACCTACAAGAAGAATCACAACTAAGACTACAACCAATGGAAATGCCAGGATGTCATGCATGTATATTCCGGAAAACATTCCAATGATAAATCCAAAAAGTATTCCGAAACCGCCCATTTCGGCAACGACGGGTTTCCATGATTTATGAATATCCTTTCCGACAATGTCTGCAGCTTCCAGTTTTCTTATAATCCTTGGCATTGTCAATCTTGTAATAAAAAAGGACAACAGCCCACAGATTATTGCAATAGCATATAATGGCAGTTGGGGTAGAATCATCATGAATAATTATTTAGCATTCATTATTAAAATAAGTAATTATTTTTTGTTTAGGATATAATAGACACTTCTAAGTGGAATATCCAATTTTTCAGCAATTTCTTTAGGCTTTAGGCCATCACGTTTAAGCTGTTTAATTTCTTTGTGATTATATTTTCTTTTTCTGTTGTCAAATTTGGCATTGGCTTTTCTAAGCAGGTAATAAACCCTATTTAGAGATATTTCTAGTTTCTGAGAAATCTGCTTTGGTGTTAGACCCTCATTTGATAACTTCAAAACGTAAAATTCGATTCCGTTGCTTTTAGATTTTGCTCCCCAATTGTATTGTCTTTTAACATTGATGTCAAGCTGCTTTAAGGCGTTGATATAGGTATTTGAAGTTCTGTTATAGACGCTTGGAGAGCATGTGATCTCTTCAAGATTCGGATATTTGTCAATCAGCTCCACAATCATTGAAGAGGTTAAAGTCTTTGTTATATGAATCGTTGTAGTATCTTCATCCATATAATCACTACTTCTTAATCAAATCAAGGAATTTCTTGGATTTGTCACTTTTCGGATTTTTGATTTGGTCTATGTTTTTGAGTTCCTTTTTAACTCTTGACTCGTTGATACTGAACACATTGCTTATTTCACTAAGTTCAACGTTTGAATTTGAGTGTATCAAAGCTGCACCCAGTGCAACATGGTTGAATTTGATATTGGAACTTTTTATCTGCTTTTCAAACTTGAATTTCTCATATAATAACAAGTCCATTTCAGGAACCGGCATTATCTTGATGTCTGTATAATCGTTTAAAGTTTCGATTACACTGGTGTAGGTTGTCTGGAACACTTTTCTCTGTTCACGGTCAAGTTCCACCCGGATGTAGGGAAACGGCCCGTTGTCGATTTTTCTTGAGTTGTTTGAAGTTGTCAGATAATATTTGAACATGTCCCATAGGATTAAAGTAGGTGCAATGTTTTTTAGGGTGTTGTTGTAGATGTTGTCTCTGACTTTCAAATCCCTTCTTAAAGACCTTGTCATGTTTCCGAACTTGTCAAAGTAGCCCAATTTCTTGAAGGTTTCTTCAATCTGTGCTTTTCTCCATGCCTCAATTGCATCAAGATCATATCTGTCAATGAAATCAGGTGTCTGATTTTTATACTCTTCCAATACTTCATAGTACTTGTTCAGTCGTTTAAAGTCCGTGAGTCTTCGCTTTAAGATATCGTCCTTAATATCTTCAATTATTTCATGTGCATATTTAACGTAAGCTATCGCAAGGGCGGTTCTTGCATGCTTGTCATCGATGATGGCCGGTTTTGTCCTGTGGAATCTCAATGCTTCGATTCTGACATTCTTTCCATATCTTCTTCTGACTTCCTCTTCATAGTTTGATACATATTCAGAATCCAGAGTGATGTTTTTTCTAATCAGACGATTGTTCTTATCCCTGAAACGGATAACAAGAGCGATTGTTTTTACAACACCTTTTCTTTCCTGTTTCAGGATGTTCAATACCTGTTTTAAGGCTTCCCTTCCGTATCCTGAAAGTTCGCTTCTTAAAACCATATAGTTTCCGGACAGTGGCAGATGAGGAATGATTCCTATCCTGTGTGTGGATTCCCTTTTGATTTTAAAGGCGAATCCTTCATTTCCGCAGCTGCATTTGCCGTTCATCTGCATGTATTCATCCATGGAGTATTTCTTATAGCATGATCCGCACTTTACATAACCGAACTGTTCAAGGTTTCCGATTGCAATTTTGTGTGAATCAATAGCTGATTTTACCCTATCGAGAATATTCTTTTTGGCATTGGCCTTCATTCTGAATATCTGATTGTGGCGACTGTTTTCACCAATCTCATCCATTGTAACTTCAGCCAATGTCTTGGTTCCGTATTTGTTTAAGGATGTAAAAGGAGTGGTGTATCCCTGTGCATCCATGTCATCTTTTAAATCCTGCAAATGGTTTAATCTGACAACTAGCTTAAAGTAAAGGCTTTTGAAATTTTCAAATTCCTCAATGCCTTCAAGACTGATTGGGTCATTTGAAATTTCTTTTAAGTAGCTCTCGGCTTTGTTTACCAGGACAGATTCTTGCATTTTAATCTATTTATTGAATTCTTTCGCCGACTTTTCCGTTTTCATCAGGAGATAATAATGCTCCGGACTCGCCGGTAGCTAAAATCATACCTTCAGATAAGGTTCCGAATAATTTTGCAGGCTGGAGGTTTGCAACTACACAGACTTTTCTGTCAATTAATTCTTCAGGAGAGTAGAATTTTGCAAGACCTGCAACGATTTGTCTTGGTTTTTCCTCTCCGATGTTGACCTGTAGTTTTAACAGTTTGTCGGATTTTTCGATTTTTTCCGCTTCCAATACTTGTCCAATTTTAATTACAACTTCATCAAAATCATCAATACTAATTAAATCACTCATATTATCCTCCTCGCTTTCTTTTAGGTTTTCTTTTAGTTTTGCTTTTTCAGCTTCTATTACTTCATCATCAATCTTTTTGAATAACGGTTTAGCTTTATTTATTTTATGGCCAACAGGCAAGAATACGCTTGCATCCTTCCATTGGGACAAATCATCAATGTTCAATATATCAGCTATTGCATCGGCTTTTGTAGGCAGGTATGGTTTTAATGTGAAAGCCAATGTTTTTGCCAGTTGATTGGATAAATAAAGGCAGTTTGCTGCCTTTTGCATGTCCTCTTTAACTGCTTTCCAAGGTTCCTGGTCGTTGAAATATTTGTTTCCTTTTTTAGCTACCTTAAATATTTCAAGCAATCCTTCCCTGAATTCAAACTGTGATATGTATTCACCTGCCTTTTGAGGCAATGCTTCAATTGCTTTTTTGAATTCCTCATCTTCAGCTGAAGGATTTGCATATTCCGGAATTTCATTGTCAAAATACTTGCGTGTGAAAGTAAATGTCCTGTGCAGGAAGTTACCGATTACATCTGCAAGTTCATCATTGTTTCTTCTCTGGAAATCATCCCATGAAAAGTCAGAATCCTTGTTTAAAGGAGCGTTGATTGTCAGATAGTATCTGAGCAAATCAGGTTCATAGTCTTTTACAAAATCAGCAATCCAAATAACCCAGTTTTTACTTGTAGACATCTTTTCTCCTTCAAGAGAAAGGAATTCACCGGCATATATCATGTCAGGCAATTTGCAACCATATGCCTTTAATAATCCGGGCCAGAAAATTGAATGGTGGTAAATAATGTCCTTTCCGATGAAGTGGACGACAAAGTCATTCCAGTATTCCTCCCATTTCTTTCCAGATTGGGCTGACCATTGTGATGCTGATGAGATGTAACCCAAGAATGCTTCAATCCAAACGTACAGTACTTTTCCTTCAGCTTCATCCAAAGGTACCGGAATACCCCAGTCCATATCCCTGGTTAATGTCCAATCAGTTAAACCGTCTTTAAGCCAGTTTGACGCATAGTTTTTAACGTTGGCAGGGAGATTATCATTGTTTTCAATGTAATCCTTAAGGTCATCTTCAAATTCGGATAATTTGAATGCATACTGGAAGGTATCCTTGATTATAGGAGTTGTTCCGCATGTAATGCAGTGCGGTTCGTCAAGTTCTGTTGGATCTAAAGCCCTTCCGCATTTTTCACAGTGGTCTCCCCTTGCTTCAGAACCGCAAACCGGACATAAACCTTCAACATACCTGTCCGGCAGGAATTTGTTACAGTTTGGACAGTATAGCTGCTGGATATCCTGTCTGTAGATAAATCCATTATCGTATAAGTCCTTGAAGAAGTTTTTAGCTATTTCGTAGTGAGCTTCATCTGTAGTCCTTGTAAAATTATCCAATGATATGTTCATTGATTCAACGTCACGAACAATCATGTCATGATATCTTTTTGAAATTTCAATAGGTTTTTTATTCTCTTTATCCGCCTTAACTGCAATTGGAGTTCCATGTTCATCGGTAGCACAAACCATCAGCACATCATTTCCAACCATCCTGTTGTACCTTGCATAGATATCTGCCGGCAGGTAAGTAGAACGGATGTGGCCTAAATGACATGGACCATTTGCATAAGGAAGTGCACATGAAATAAAAATCTTAGACATTTATCTTTTCTCCTTAATTATTTTAAACATGATATAATTATGTTACTTATTATATAATAAATTAATTTTTTAACACTGTTATTAAGTGATTTTAAAATAATTAGAATGAAAAGAAATATTTTGAAAAAATAATTTTAAAAAGAAAACAAGAGGTAGGAAAAAAGCATTGAAAAATGCCTTAAACCCAAATTAACAAAAAAATGACTACAACACACAATTAATTATATTGATTATGGCATGTTTAAATTTAATTAAATTTTAAAAATTAAAAATATATAATGTGAAAAAGGAATTAAAGTCCCTTTAACACACTATAACAAAGAAACAAATCCACTAAATCTAACAACAAATCATATATTGCACTTTAGAATATTTAAACTATCATATTTAAACATAAGAAAAATTGTTTTTTGAAATAACATATTTATTTAAAACATGAAAATAAAACTTAAAAGCATGGCTGAAGTTTCTTATATTAACCCATTATCCAATGAAGGAAGACAGATCATCAGAGCTTACGGTGATTTAAATCAGATATTTGAAGAAGATGAAGCTTTGATTGACATCTGTACCCATACAACCAATCAGAGAATATCTGATGATTCACTAATTCCAAAATCTTATCATGATTTGGCCATTAAACGTATGCAATGGGCAATTGAGAAAAAAAACAATAAGAACTTCACACAGGCGGAATTCGAATACCTGACAAATTCAGACTTATTTAACCAGGACGTTGTAACATTCCACATATTGTGCCAGGCCATTGCAATACAGTTCAACACAGGTTCACGTGAAACAAGGCTTTTTATCGAATCACAGGGAACCCTTATTTTGGAAAGGCTTGCAAAGATTCCTCCAATGACAAGAGCAGACATTATCGATGAGGTTCTTGATGAAGTTAAAGTTGACGGTGCCATTAAATGGAAATCACTTAGGGAAGTTGTTGCATCTAAAAAACTCAAGCTTACAGATTTGCTTATTGATGAGGGAGACATAATTCTCCAGCAGGATGACTTTCTGGAAAGATTTGGAGATGAATTTACAGACAGAAGCCCTGAGAGAATGTACAATATCCTCATTGGTGACAGCGTTAAGGAGCAAATCCTTTCAAGACTGGTAATGCAGAAAACCGAAGAATATATTGCAAGAATCAAGGAGATGTCTGCAAGAATTGAAATCCATCCTGCAATCTTAAAGATTGCCGAAGAGCTTAAAGACTTCATTCCGGAAGAAATCAGCAAATACAACCAGTATTATGCAGGAAGCGGCGGAATATACGGTAGCGTTCAGGCTGGAAAATTAAATCCCGAAGCTTTCCCACCATGCATCAAGTCAACAGTTGAAGGAGTATCTTCCGGTGGACGTAACGATGCTATTGTGCTTTTATTAACTTCATTTGCATCATATGCAAGATTATATCCTAGAATATTTGCTTCAGATGAAACCGTTAAAGTCTCAGACATGGATCCGGACTTATCAATTACCGAAAATGAAATCCTGCCGTTAATCTTTGATGCTGCAGATAACTGTACACCGCCCTTATTTGAAGACCAGCCTCAGGAAAAAATCAACATCATCTCAAAATTAGGCTTTGGAATGCATGAAAAAGTAGATATCAACCATGAAGGGGAAACCAAATGGTACACTCCTATGAGCTGTGAAAAAATAAAGATACATCTGCCTAACCTTTGCCATCCAGACAAGTCATGCAAAGGCATAAACAATCCATTGTCATGTTACGGACGTAAAAAATACCAATTGGACCAGGAAGCTAAAGACTAGACTGTGAAAACTTAAAAGGATTGTGGTCTTCACGTATCGCATCATAATACTTGTTTAAGATCTTGGATTCCCACATGTTATAGTTATGCTGTTCCCGTTTTTCGAAGTTATATGCCAAAAGACCTATTTTTCTTTCATACTCATCGATGCCCTTTAGCTCGCAGAATTCGGTTATTATATCCGGAATGTACTCGCAGGGGTCATCGCTGCTGAACTCCAGAAATTCCTCGTATTCGTTTTTGGAGAAAAATTCCTCTTCGCTGACCGGTTCTTCGTGGGATTTTATTGTAAAAAGTTCAATGTAAATGTTATCTGCTAAAGGCAGCTGGTTCATTTCGATTCCAAGACCATACACCTTGCCGTTTTCCAAGTTCAATACAGTGTGGCCTGTTCTTATTCCTGCCATCCAATTGTCGAAAGCAGGTTTTACAATTTCTTCGGGAGTTAAACTAGACAGAACTGTCTTTAGGTGTTCAACTCCGATTACTTCAACTATTTCTTCCATATTATCAAACTTCTATAAGTCATCATCCAAGTCAATGCAATATAGGTCATATCCGCAACTCGGACAATATTCTTCACCTTCTTGAACCAAGGTTCCGCAAACTGGACATTTAATCATGTTTATCATTATTTATGAAATATTTAATATATTTTTTCAAATCACAAAATCACACTTGCAAAAATAATTAATACTTAAAAAAAGTAATTTATAATCATGTTTTCTAAAGCTACATTAAAGGAAAGAAGACAATATTATCGTGAGGAATGGGACCCGAAAGACCTGCCTGACTTCATATCAACCGATATCAAGAAAAGGGAGTTCGGTTTTGACCATAACGGCAGAGGTCCTAACGACAGATATAAAGTCTTTAAGGGAACAGAATCCTTAAGGAAATTCCTCAGATACAAGGCTCCTTTTGCAGCTTACATTTCAGTAGCTTTCTATAACAATCCGAGAAGGCGTGAAGACTGGCTGAAGGCAGAATACATTTTTGACGTTGATGCAAAAGACATTCCAATAAGGTCATGCCAGTGCGATGGAGTATGTGAAATCTGTCTTGGAGAAGCTTTAGAAATCGTAAATTCACTAATTGATACTTTACAGGGTGATTTGGGCCTTAAAAATATTCATCTTATTTATTCAGGAAGAGGCTATCACATAAGGATTTTGGATGATGAAATGATGAGTGCATCAAGTGAACTAAGGTCAGAAGTATTGAAATATGTTGCAGGTGCAGAAGTTCCCAAATCCCAATTCATAAACTCCGAAGTGTCAAATCAGAGCTTTAACTTTGAGCATTTCTCAATTCCAATCGGCTATTCAAAGATATTTACCGATAAAGTCAAGTTTAATATCCAACATCTGGTTGGAAATGAAAAGATTGACGGAATCAATCCAAAACTTATGAAAGACATTATGGCTTCAAGACACCACCTTGAAAATGACAACTGGGGCTATTTCAAAAGGGATATTGGTCCTAGACGTTATAAAAACCTTGTTGAAGCTATGGCTCGTGTGAATCTTGCAACAATAGATGCTAAAGTGTCAATTGACCTTAAAAGGATTTTAAGACTTCCATCTTCTCTTCACTCAAAAGTCAGCATGAAATGTATGGAAGTCAAAAACAGAGAGACCTTTGATCCTTTTGACAAGGCAGTTCCCAAATTCGTTTATGAAAGAAAAGGTGTTTAGATGGAAGACATATTAAGAGAGATTTTAAGAAAAAACGAATATTTTGAAGAGATTAATGAAAACAGATTTATCCCACAATATTTAGGATTAATCGTAAATGGTGTAGTTGTTTATAACGTCAACTGGATAGATTTTGTTGAAAAAGAATTGATTTTAATGAACAAAGACATTCAGGCTCATCCAATAGTTTCACTAACTCTTGAAAACCTCAATTCATTAATGATTATCACTGACGAAGGTATTAAAGAAGTGTTATGAGAGCAGTTTGTCTGATTCAAGGCATTTAGCTATTATCTTTTCACTGATTACCTCAGCCGAATCATCACCCGGAATGACATTCCAATTATATGTGAACTTTTGTGATTTTAAACGGTTTTCCCTAAGTGAGTCTATATTTTCAAACATTTCCGCATCCTCACCACGAGAATCCATTCTTCTAAGTGACTCTTCAGGTGTCACATCCAAAAAGAACATGCAGTCTGAAGTCGGCAGGATGAAAACAACGATTTTATAGACAATAGTATTTATAACGTTTGGAAGATACATCACCGCAAGGACATATCTCGAAAATATCAAAACATCAACGTTATCGTCGTGAGTGTATTTTACAACAGACCTTATTGCGTCAAGGCCAAAATAGATGGTTGCCTTAATGTGATTTAATTTACCAGTTTTTAAAAGAGCTTCCTTTGATTTTCTGCCGTATCTATTGTCATTGCATGGATGGGATCTTACTGTAACAGACCTTCCCTGCTTTTCATACATCTCTGCAAGCAGCCTTACCTGCGTGTCTTTTCCAGAACCGTCCAGACCGTCAATGACAATAAATTTCTTCATAGTATCACTCTATTGGGTAAAATTCTGTGTATTTGGAGTTTCTCTCTATTGGATTTCTTCCAAGATTTCTAACCATATTTCCCAATGTATCGATTGACGCTTCCACTCCATCAGGTGCTCCTGAAGCTTCTGAAAGTTCATCTCCACCTAATGTTCCTCCAAGGTCATTTGCACCTGCAGTAAGAGACACTTGAGCAAACCTGTAACCCATTTTTACCCAGGATACCTGGATATTAGGAATGGAATCCCTAAGCATTAGTCTGGCTACTGCATATAGCTTTAAGTCTTCAGTTCCGGTAGCTCCTAGATTTTTTTGACCTTCCAAAAAGATTGGAGAGTATTCATGCATAAAAGTCATTGGAATAAACTCTGTAAATCCTTGAGTTTCCTGTTGTAAATTTCTTATAATGTCAATATGTTCTACCCTTTCTTCTAAAGTTTCCACATGACCGTACATGATTGTAGCAGATCCTGGAATTCCCACTTCATGAGCTGTTTTTACAATATCAATCCATTCGGCTACGCTTACCTTTTCAGGACAAATCAAATCTCTTGAGCGGTCAGTCAATATTTCAGCCGCTGTTCCAGGCAGTGTGTCAAGACCTGCTTCTTTTAGTCTTTCGCATCCTTCTGCAATGTCAATGCAGGATACATCACATGCATCCTTAATCATAGTCGGTGAAAATCCGTGAATCATCACATCAGGATATTGGCCTTTTAAAAGCTGCATAAGATGCTCATAGTATTCAATGTCTGCATCCGGAAGCACTCCACCCATTACGCAGAATTCATGTGCTCCCTTTTCAACTGCGCCTTCAGCTTTTGCCAATATTTGCTCATCATTTAATATATATGCCTCAGGGTCATCTGCATCCTTTCCGAATGCACAGAATCCGCATCGGACTGTGCAGATGTTGGTGAAATTGATGTTGCAGTTGTTGATGAAAGTTACATTGTCCCCAACAATCTGACTTCTCAAATAATCGGCAGTCGCAAGTAAAGGATATAAATCAGGTCCTTTAATGTTCATTAAATGATTTGCCTCTTCAACAGAAATCTCCTCATCCAAGGATTTTGTTAGGATTTTTTCTGTTTTAGAAGAAATTGGTAGTTTATCAAACATGATGATATATTATTATTTCGTTAAATAAAAAGGTTACTATAATTATTCAAATAGTCTGAAAATGTACAATAACAAAAATAGAAATAGGGAAAAAATATTCAAATTAATTTAAATTAAGTGAATTTAAATATATTTTTATAATATGAACAAGTGATATTTAATGTGAAGTGATAAAATGGACAGTAGTGAAGCTATTTTCAATGGCCTTAAAGATGCTGGAATAGACTTTATCGTAAGCGTTCCATGCGTAAACCTATCAAAATTACTGAATATGATTGATGAAGATGATGAAATAACCCATATCCCTGTTACCCGTGAAGAGGAAGGGATAGGAATATGTGCTGGAGCATATCTTGGAGGCAAAAAGCCGGCCATTTTAATGCAGAATTCAGGACTTGGAAACTCAATAAATGCATTGAAATCCCTTACACAATTATACAAATTCCCTCTTCTCATGATTATGAGTCATAGAGGAACCGAAGGGGAAAACATCTGCGGACAGGTGCCTATGGGTGAGTCAACACCAAGAATTTTAGAAGCGATGGATTTCAGATTCTTCAAACCTGCAAATCCCGAAGCTGCATATGAAGACATCAAATTAAGTTGGGATTTATCCGTTGAGGATGGAAAACCTGTAAGCGTACTTTTAGAAATCAAATATTGGTGATAATATGGCAAGAAGACAAGCGATAGAAAATATAATGAAAAGCATTGATGATGAAATAGTTGTCTGCAATATAGGATTTCCATCAAGAGAATTGTACGACATCAAAGACAGGGACAAAAACTTCTACATGATCGGTTCAATGGGTCTTGCCTCATCAATCGGTTTGGGACTTGCACTTGCAAAACCAGATGAAGATGTTGTTGTTATTGACGGTGACGGATCACTTTTAATGAATATGGGCTCACTTGTAACAGTCTTTGCAAACAATCCTCGAAACTTGACATGGATTGTAATTGATAACGGCGCTTACGGCTCAACAGGCAATCAGGATACCTACGCACAGGTTCTGGATTTGGTTGATGTTGCAAAAGGTGTCGGATTTAAGAATGCATTTAATTTTGAGGATATTTCATTAAAAGATGTTATCGAAAGTGATGATGCAAGCTTTATTGTATATAATACCGAAGCAGGTAACTCAACAGCACCAATTATTGATTTAGGTCCAATCGTTATTAAAACTAGGTTCATGAATGCCATTAAATGATGTCTTTTGGTTAAAACTTGTTAACAAACAGATACAAAAAGATATAATTGATATATAAAGTTTAATTATTGAAACTAGACAATTAAAAGCATGGATGAAAATCAATTATATGAAATCTTAGGTTATGTTAAAGTTTCACCATACAGAACAAATACCCTAAAATCACTTAATGATGATTTGAAAATACCTTCCCAGATAGCTAAAGAAATCAACGTCAAGACCAGTCAAGTATCAGCAGCTTTAAGTGATTTAAAAAAATATGACTTGGTTGTCTGTGTTAATGAAGAAGTCAGAAAAGGTAGATTATACAAATGCACTGACCTTGGAAAAGAAATAATTGAAAAATTATAATTTAGGAGAATAAATCTCTTATTTAACTTTAATTTTAATACTTTTACTTATTTTATTGTAATAATCATTTCCACCATAAGTAATAACAGCATCAAAAGTTCCCTTTTGCTTTAAATTAGTTATTTTGAATATTGCCTTACCGTTATTATTGGTTTTAACAGAATATGTCTTGTTGTTAACTTTTAAAGTGATTTTTCTATTTTTCATTACTTTGTTTTTGTTGGTTTTTAAAGTAATCTTGTACTTTTTGGTTTTTTCACCTACTTTAAAAGTCATTTTAGTTGCAGTAACTTTAGGGTTTAGCTTTTTAACTGTTACATGGAACGATTTTGAATAAAATTTCTTTTCATACTCATTAATCACCGTAATTTTATATTTTCCCGGTTTTAATTTATGAATACTATAAGAAACTGTACCTTTTTTTAGGTTAACAGATTTAAGCTCCTCACCATCAATTAAAATAATAGGTTTTTCCTTTAATTTAGATGAAATAATTTTAACTGTAATATCCTTGCCATATTTTACAGATTTTGAGGATATGCTTGCCTTATATGATGCCTTATTTTTTTTCACAAAAACAGCAAAATCATGAGTGTATGATTTGTTATCAACTTTTAAAACCAGTCTAAATGAATGTTCTCCAAGACTTAGCTTAGGAAGGTATACAAACCTATTTGAAATAGAGCCTCTTTTGATTTTTTCATATTTCAAATCATATTCATCTGATCCGCTAACCTTGTATAAAGTATATGTTCCTTTAGTTTTAGCAGGAACATCAACCAAAACTGATTCCATATCCCCATAGGATATTTCATATGAACTGGTAAATCTCGGTACAACGTTAAATGTGAACTTTTTGGTCATTTTAGGATATTTGGAATCTCCTGCATAACTAAAGTAAATTGTATTTTTACCTAATTTTAAAAGTTTTTTACTGATGGTAATGATACCTTCATAGTCTTTGACTTTGACCTTGTAGGATTTACCTGCAATTTTCACAATGATATTTTTTGAAAGTTTTTTTGGACCATAAATACATATATGAATGTCATTCCATTCAAATTCACTTTCAAAACCTATAGATGGATAAAAATAATCAACTGAAAATTTTCCGGATTTGGAATAATTACCTTTATTTCCTTCATATCTTACTTCAATATCATGCACACCATAGTCAAGACCAGATATCCAAAGACGGTCCCCATCTTCAAAATAATCCATAGTGACTTTCTTGTTCAACTTTTTATCTGCAAATACCGATATAGTACCATTAGTGCTTTTTGAAAAGAAAACGTAAATTCCCCATTCATCCTCATAATCAGTCGTAGGCAGATAAATTTGAATATTGACTAAATTAAAAGAATATGTAACATTAGTTGGTGTGAATCTTTCATTTCCAGGATATGAAAAAGTAATATTGTGTTTACCTTCCTCCAAACCCATTTTAGTGAAATTTAAAATAGCATATGGTTCCACATCATATGGTAAAACTTTTGAATCGGTTAATACATCATCAACATGAACGGAAATATTATCTACTGTACTTCTTGGAACATGAAGATAAATATAACATTCCTCATCATCCGCCAGATATTCATCATTTACAATAGCTTCAAGATTTAGCTTTTCACTGCCAAAATCAGATGAATTTGAATCTTGTAAAACAATGCTTTCATCAGAAGAGACCTCATCGTTTGAAGCAGATACTGCTCCAACTGTTAATATAACCAGTAAAAAAACACCAATTATAAACAATTTATTAAATTTCAATTTTCAGCCCCTTCCAATTCTTCTATTTTTTTATCAAATTCTACGAATTTGCGGGCAAGTCCTGAGAAATACGGAATATACACTTTTGAAAATGTAATTCTTTCCGGATTATGACCCATTTCTGCAATCCTATCTTTGACCCTTTGGATTTTACGTTCAACCTCATCATACATCAAATCACCAGGGAATTCACCAATGCATACACCATCAGCACCGTTTTCACGGGCAGATCTGATATGTCTTGGCCTTACACGATTTACAGAAATTACTTTGATGATATGGATTGATTCAGGATATGACAACCTGTTTACACCAATATTATCAGCAGCAGTATATCCGATATTATCTAAAAATACGAGAATCATACGCTGACCATCTTGCTTTTTGGACAGTACTCCCTTAATTGTA
>JAFUCN010000103.1 GCA_017459665.1 Methanobrevibacter sp.
AGAAGGGAATTTCGAACAATCGACCCAACATATAAAAAATTCATAGAATGGCAGATTACCACATTATATGAAAAAGGACTGGTTGCAAAAGGAGAACACCCAGTTAAATACTGCCCGAACTGTGACAACCCTGTCGGAGACCATGACCTGCTTGAAGGTGAAGGGGTTGGAGTAAACGAACTTACACTTTTAAAATTCAAAATAGACGATAAAGTTCTTGTAACTGCAACTTTAAGACCTGAAACAATCGTTGGTGCAACAAACATCTGGCTGAATCCTGACGTTGAATATGTTTTAGTTGACGCAGAAGGCGAAAACTGGGTTATAACAAAAGAAGCTCACTATAACTTACAGCACCAAATTAAAGATTTAAATATCATATCTGAAATTGATCCGAATGATTTGATTGGTAAAATGGCAATCAACCCATTTACCGGTGATGAATTGCCAATTTTCCCTGCAAGCTTTGTAAGTGCATCCTACGGAAGCGGTGTTGTATTTTCAGAACCTGCTGATGCGCCTGCAGACTACATCGCGCTTCAGGATTTAAAGAAAAACGACGAACTGATAGCCAAGTACAACCTTGAAGGAATCATCGAAAATGTAAATCCGATTCCTGTATGTACCCTTAAAGGATATGGGGAAATTCCTGCAGCAGACATTATCGAAAGACTTGGAATTACAGATCAGAACGATGAAAAACTGCATGAAGCTACAAATGAATTGTACAAACAGCAGCACAGTAAAGGTACAATAATCGAATCCATACCAGGTTTTGGCGGTATGAAAGTTCGCTTTGCACGTGAAGAGCTAAAAGAAGAGTTGATTTCCAAAAACATGGCAACAATAATGTATGACTTTGCTGAAAGGCCTGTTGTGTGCAGATGCGGAAACAACTGTGTCGTTAAGATTATGGATGACCAATGGTTCATGAAATACGGTAACGAAGAGTGGACCGAAAAGACCTTAAAAGTTCTTGAAGGCGAAACAATCATTCCAAAAGAACTTAAAAGCAACTTTGAATATTACATTAACTGGCTGGATGACTGGGCATGTTCTAGAAAAGTGGGTCTTGGAACAAGACTTCCTTGGGACAATCAATGGTTAATCGAACCGTTAACCGACTCTACAATTTACATGTCCTATTATACAATAGCCAAATACTTAAGAGACATGAATCCGGATGACTTGAACCGTGCTTTCTTTGATAAAGTGCTTTTGGGTAAGGATTCCGGAGAAATTACTGTCCCTGAAGATAAAGTCAAAGAGATTCAGGATGAATTCAACTACTGGTATCCTCTTGACTGGAGACTATCCGCTAAGGATTTAGTTGGTAACCACTTAAGCTTTTTGATGTTTACCCACAGCGCAATCTATCCTGAAGAAAAATGGCCTAAAGGAACTGTCGTATTTGGAATGGGTCTTTTGGAAGGAAACAAAATGTCATCTTCCAAAGGTAATGTAATCTTGCTTAAAGATGCAATCAGAGATTACACCGCTGATGTTGTAAGGCTCTTTTTAATGGCTTCCGCTGAACCATGGCAAGACTTCGACTGGAGAGAAAAAGAAGTGCTTGGAACAAAAAGAAGACTCGAATGGTTCAGGGAATTTGCAGCAAAAGTTGAAGAGGTTAAAGGTTCCCCATTAGACTTAAGCAATATCGAAAAGGTTGAACTGACACGTACCATCGATTTATGGATGATAAGCCAGCTCAACCAGCACATTAAAAAATCAACTGAAGCGCTTGAAGTATTCCAGACAAGACAGGCTCTACAGGAATCATTATTCCTGCTTAAAAAGGATGTTGACCACTACCTGTACAGAGTCAAACACTTAATCGACTCACAGGATCCTGCAATCATCTACGTCCTATCAACCGTTCTTGAAGCATGGATTAAACTTCTTGCACCGTTTACACCACATACCTCTGAAGAATTGTGGTCCGCATATGGTGGAGAAGGCTTTGTAAGTGAAGCTTCATGGCCGGAATATGATGAAAGCCTCGTTAGTGTTGAAATCGAAAAATCAGAGGCACTTGTTGAAAATATCATCAAGGATATTGCACACATCAAACAGATGGTCAAAGACGAAGTTTCCAAAATCCACATTTACCTTGCTCCTGACTGGAAATGGGAGTTATACAAAATAGCTGATGAAGTCGGAAAACCTGACATCGGCCAGATTATGGGAAGAGCCATCGGTGCAAATATCTACGACGATAAAAAGGAAATTGCACAAGTGGCTAAAAGAATAGGAAAAGAAATCACAAAAACCAGATACATCGGCAAGATTAACGAAGAGGAAATCCTGACTGATGCATTGGACTACATCAAAGAGGAATGTGGCAATGAGGTCATTGTCCACAGTGATGATTCCTACGACCCACAAAACAAGGCAAGAAATGCAATGCCTTACAAACCGGCAATATTTATGGAATAATTTAATTTATTCCAATTTCTTATTTTTTAAAACGTGATATCTTGAAATCATTTATTGCTAAAATTGAAGAGAAAATTCTAAAATCCAATAAATTAAAGTTTATGGACTCACAAAAAGCAGTAGATGAATTTTTAGCTGAAAAGTCCGAAACACCCGATAAACCTGTAAAGAGCATTTTTAAAAGTGTTGACTTTAACGGAATGCAGGTTTTCACATACGGTAATGAAAAATCTGAAAATATTATACTGTACATACATGGCGGAGCATACGTTAATCAAATAAATATACAGCATCATTTATATTGCAGGAAGCTATCACGAAAATTAGATGCATATGTTCTTGCACCTGTTTACGGACTCGCTCCTACACACAAAGTGATGGAAAGTTTTGATGTTGTCTGCCGATTATATGAAAACATCCTCACAAGCAAAAAAAACATTACACTAATGGGAGATTCTGCAGGCGGAGGATTTGTTTTGTCATTTGCACAATACTTGAAAACCATTAATTTAGCCCAACCAGAACACATTATAGTCTTTTCACCATGGGTTGATGTGTCAATGAGCAATCCTCCTTATGACAGTGAAAATGACTGCATTTTAGGTGAAATTGGTCTTAAAGAAATCGGAAAGTCCTGGGCTGGTAATTTAGATACCAAAGACTATAGAGTAAGTCCTCTTTTTGGAGATAATTTTGATTTGGCTAAAACACTGATATTTGCCGGAGAAAATGAAATATTCTACAAGGATATTGTCAAATATGTTCAAAACCTTAAAAATGCAGGTGTTGATGTGAAATTATTAGTTGGTGAAGGAATGTTTCACATTTATCCGCTGTTTCCATGCCCTGAAGCAAGGACAGCCTTTAAAGAAATTAAAAATGAGATAACCGAATAATCATCTCATATACAAAATATATTTTCCAAATCTTGGGATTCTATAAATAATAACTGTAGCAGCGTAACTGAATATTATCAATAAAATCCAAAGAATTATTGCTTTGACAGGTTCTGTAAACGGCAATTGTACAACAAAAGGAAGTAAAGGCAATCTGAACAGGTTGTGAACTAAAAACACTGCAAAGGAGTATTTGGACAGGAATGAAACAAATGGATATGCTCTGACTTTACCCATCCTTGAACATAACTCAAACAGTGCAAACGAACCGGTTAAAACAAATGGGAATTCATACCATAAATGGAAGTCATATCCTTTTGTAAATGCATAGTACTGGAAGAGAAGACAAATCATAAATGATATGAGTGCTATTAAACCCAGTTTTACGCTGTTGAAGTGTTTGAACTGTCCTTTTTTAACCAGATATCCTAAAATGATATAGATTCCGTAAACACCGCCACTGAATCCTAAACAGTATTGGATAGCTACGCCTTCAATGCCCTGCATATCCAATACAAGTGTAATGAACGGCAATATGAACGCTAAAAGTGTAAATACGATTGTTGCATGCCAGATAGTATTGCTGTCAAATCGCTCAAGGGCCGTTGAAACAAAAGGCATTGAAAGATACATTCCGATAATCATCGGCATATACCACATGTGGCTGAAAAACAATGATCCAGCTTCAGCAACATTAACGTGGCTACTACCAACAGTAACGAACTGAAGGCTTATTGCATAAATTACAGCCCAGATAACAGTAACAACAATTAATCCTTTACAGTTCTTATTCCAGAACTTACGTATGCGTTCATCATTGTAGGATCTGTCAAGCAACAGATAACCTGTAATCATTAAAAAGAATGGAACACCGATACGTCCGATAAATATGGATGCAAAATCAAACACTCTTGAAAAAACAGTTTGGTTCAATACAGCATCAGATGAGATGATATAAATCCCGTCGGTAGCGTGAATGTATAAAACTGTTAGAATAGCTATTGCACGTACCAAATCAATCCATTCAATTCTATTTTTACTCATGAATTTTCTCCAATAAGATATTTCTTAATTTAAATATAACTCCTTAAAAGTATTTAAAAATTAGGTCAAATATTAAATATAAAATTGAATAGAATTATAATTTAGTCAAATTATTTTACATGGTGATTTTATGGCAAACAAATATTTAGCAGCGATTTTATCTTTTTTTATTCC
>JAFUCN010000104.1 GCA_017459665.1 Methanobrevibacter sp.
AAAATGAAATTTCTTAATTTTTTAGCTTTATTTGAAAATAAAAACGCATTTGAAATAATGAACCCAACTTTATTTTTTGATATTTTTGCTGATTTTTCAATAAAATAAAATAATATGTCACTTTTATCCATATAAACATCATAATTATCTTTGATATGGCTAATTTGTTTTGATTTGGCTCCGAGAGTTTGAATATTAAAATAAGGAGGATTCCCAATTACAGCATCAAATCCACCATTTTCAAAAATCTCTTTAAACTCTTCTTCCCAGTCAAATGGATTAATTTCCTGAATTTCTTCAATAGTCAAATCTTCAGAATCCAAAATATCTGTTCCAATTAAACTATTTCCACATCTAATATTGTCTCCAAGGTAAGGAAGAGCTCTTTCCTGAATTAATTTCTGTTGAGCTTCTAAAACGTCTTTGTTTGTATCTTCCAATACTTTTAAAAGTAAGCTTAATTTTGTCACTTCAACGGCCTGTGAGTCAATATCAACACCGTAAATATTGTTTACTAAAATCCTTTTCTTTTCTTGGATTGTTAATCTTGGAATTCCATCTTTTCCAGTGTAAATTACATCTTTTGGCGGTTTTTCAAGATTGGAATAATATTCAACGTGCCAGTTTATTAGTTTTTGATAAGCTCCTAATAGAAAACTTCCAGAACCGCATGCAGGATCAACAAATCTTAACTTTGATACTTGGTTTGGTGTTTTTCCTTTTAGAAGTTCACCAATTGTATTTTCAACAATGTATTCGACTATATATTGTGGAGTGTAGTATACTCCTCCTGCTTTTTTGTCTTCCGGTTTGTCTTCTACTTTTGCCTGATGTCCGTCTGTTAATCTGATGACTTTTCCAAGGAACTGTTCATAGATGTTTCCTAAAATTTCAGTTGAAATCAAACTGAATTCGTAAGGGCAATCAGGATAATATAATTCCTTGATTATCTTAACTAATTTTCCATCGTCAATATGTAATTCTGGAGTTAATGTATCAGCACTTAAACTGATTTCTTTTTCTTCTTTAAAGTGGAATAATCCGGAATTGTATTTTGCATCAGCTTTTTTACATAATTCTATAAAGGCTTCATAAACAGGATAGTTGTCTTTTTCATTTTTTGCAAGTTCAACTAGCTTTTTTAATTGGCCGTAAGGTTCAATTCCTCTGTCTTCAGCTATTCTTAAAAAGATTATTCTGTCAATTATCAATTGAACGGCAAAGTTTAGCTCCTCAACACTTAATTCTGTGTTTCTAAGTGCAATGTTTCGTGCTAATTCCAATCTCCACTCTTCAATTGTTTTTAAAAATTCACTGTCAACTGTAGAGGTTCCTTTTTTACTTCCACTGCCTCCAATGTCTTCTACAAATTTATCAAATTTTCCGGTTAATACAGCTTGCTTACTGAATATGTTGTAAATTTCTTCCCATTTTTCCGCATATTCTGTGTATTTGTAGTATTTTATCCTGTCAACACTTGTGTTGTGTGTTTTTTTAGGTGTGGATTTAGGTTCATAAATTGCCAGTTCTTCAAAATCAGTCAGTAATCCTATTGGTAGTTTGTCACTCCATGTGTATCTTTTGAGTTGGTGTGCATATTTTCTGTCTTTTTCAATGTCTACACTTGGTTTTTTCGCTTCTACAAAGAATTTTCTTGCTCCTCCTATTCTGAAACAGTAATCTGGTGCTTTTGGTTTTCCTCCAATGATTACGGTGTCTTCAAATTCGACATCTTTGTATTGTGGTGCTATTCCTAAGTCATTGTATACGTCCCAACCTAGAGCAATGAAGAATTTGTTAATGAAGTTTATTTTTGTATTTTCCTCATCAAAGCTAGGGGAGGTATAATAATGCTCATTTTCGCTAAATTCTTCAACTAATCTTTCTATTTCTTTTTTACTAGTTTCAAAATCCATCATGAAAAACACCAGATAACCACAATTATAATTATTTTTAGTGGTTCTCATTTAATAATTTTATGCATTTATAGTCATTTTAGGCGATGGTTTAAGGTTCTACTATTTAATACTTGTTTTTTAAAGATTCTTTAACGTATCTTTTAATAAATTTATCCAGTTCCGGTGAAACTTCACTTTTCTCAGGACCTAATTTGGTCTTATTAGTAAATGTTCCTTTTAACTCACGTCCAGCCCATTTCACTTCCTCTTCAACCCGTTTACCGTATTTGGTTCCAAACATCTTGAATAATGGGAATTTTGTAATTCCGTTTGCTCCGCTTAAGATTAAAATTCCAATATTTGCCAGATTGTCAATCCATGTTCCGCAGATTATCTCAATATCTGGGAATGCAAGCCTAACTTGTGCTACGACTTGCGCATAGTAAAGTGAAGCAGGCTGGGAGGAATTTGCATAAACGGTTTCCTTATGAGGATTTAGAGAGTAAAAGATTACTCTGTCGATTTTGTGATCTTTAATGTAGTCAATGATATAGTCTACATCAGATAATGTTTCACCAAGGCCTAAAATTATTGTTATTGCCTTTTTAAAGCCCAAATCTCCTGCAACGTCTAACATATTACTTATATCGACCAACGGTTTTGATGGACATACTTTTTTGTGGATTTCAGGATTTGCAACTTCAACGGCTCCTGTTATTCCTTTTATCTCAGAGCCATACTCGGACAGTTCATCTGTTATTCCTGTATTTAACCATACTCCATCACCACTAATGTCTTTAATGGTTGTTGCTATGGTTTTAATCTCCTGTGTGGTGAATGATTCATATCCTCCGGATAAAAACTCAATATTCCAGTCAAGACGTTTGCACATTTCTGCTTCCGCATAGATGTTGCTGACATTTCTTCTGGCTTTTTTTGGATCTTTAATTTTGTTTTTTTGTGTGGACATGTAGCAGAATGCACAATCTCCCTTATCACACCACCATGACAGGAATACTGCCCTTTCAAGAGTTACCAAGTTTCCGTGTTTATTCAAAGTAACTTCGTTGGCTTTTTTAATTAAGTCAAATATGTTAGAATCCATGATGTTATATTTTATTCTTAAACTTTATATATTAGGTGGAATTAATTATTTTATAGAAATCATTTTATCGTAGTTTAAAATGTCAAAAACCAAAAGCTTTATATATCATAGTAATCATAGTTATTATTACTGTTTAAAGTCTTTTGATTTTTAATCATGGGTTTTATTTGGTTAAGTCCGATGGGTGTCATATGCCGTCGTAGCTCAGTAGGTAGAGCGTTCGGCTGTTAACCGATTGGTCACAGGTTCGAGCCCTGTCGACGGCGCTGTTGGGCCCATAGCTTAGCCAGGTAGAGCGTCCGGCTCATAACCGGAAGGTCATGGGTTCGAACCCCATTGGGCCCATGTTAATTAAACTTTATTTGTATATGTATGCTCCGGTGGTGTAGTCCGGCCAATCATTTCGGCCTTTCGAGCCGAAGACTCGGGTTCGAATCCCGGCCGGAGCATTTTTAATAATTGTTAAGATTTTTAATGGTTTCTTTGTATCCTTTGTTTTCGTAAGCGGGGGTGCCCGAGAGGCCAAAGGGGACAGGCTTAGGACCTGTTGACACAGGTCTTCCAGGGTTCGAATCCCTGCTCCCGCATTTTTAACTTTTATTCATTTGTATTTTTCTGCCGGGGTAGGGTAGGTGGTCATCCTCCGGGACTGTGGATCCCGGGACTCGGGTTCGAATCTCGGCCCCGGCCCCATTTATAAAAACTATTTTTCATATACTCTTTTAGTTACATGTTTACTCTTTTTTTTAATTATGGTGGGTTATTTAGATTAGTATACTATTTGGGTGGTTGATATATTGTTTTTTTCAAATAGAATACTTTAATGAGTATTCAATTTTGAAATGGTGCTTTGTAGATGGTTTTTAAAATAGAATGCTTAAAGAGCATTCTATTTTGCAATTGGGTTTTTCAACACATATATCTCTCTTTTAAGCAATGCAATAGTTTTTTCTTGTTCTGCTAGGCGTTCATCTTTTTCTGCTAGACTTTTGCCTTGTTCTGCTAGGCGTTCATCTTTTTCTGCTAGACTTTTGCCTTGTTCTGCTAGGCTTTTGTCTTGTTCTGCAATTTTTTCGTCTCTGTATTTTATGCTTTCAATGAATCCGTCAAATGGTTCAAATTTTTGTTTTGTTTCTTCTGAAGTGTTTTTATCCATCATTTTTGTCAGTCTCTTGTATGTTTTTTCGTCATCGATGTATGCATCGGTTAGTATTCTTATAACTGAATATAAGCATTTTTCCATTTTAATGTCTAAATCATCATGTATGGTCAAATACAAATCCACAATGGTTTCAGTTATTCTTTTGACGTCTTTTTGGGGTGCATATAACAGTATGATTCCCAGATTGAGTTTGTCTTCGATGCTTAGTTTTTTGTTGTTATTTATTTTTTCTTTTAGGTTATTTAATCTTTGGCATATGTTTTTTTCACTTAAATCGAGGAAGTATAGTGATATGCTGTCAGATGGTGTCCTTATCAATTTGTTTACAGATTTTTTAGGGTCTGTTTTTGATGCAACGACTAGCAGTGTTGGAAGATTTTCATCTGTGACGAGTTGGATGTCGTAATAACTAATCATGTCCATTTTGCCATCATTTACAGGAATGCTTTGATGTTCAAGACATACTGCTGCTCTTGTCTTTAGGATTTTATCATCGGGATCAGCAATATATGCAGAGTCCATTTCCCCTTGGGTTCCATCTTTCAGGTTCACGTTTCTGTTGATTTTTTCAACAAATTCTCCAGGAACTCCAATAGATGATGTGTAAGTTTCAGGATATGCGTTGTACAGTATACTGTGGGATGAATCAAAGTGTTTTTTGTATTTTCTTGGTCTATTCATGATGTTTTCCTCCGAAAATTTTGAATTTTTTTGCTGTTTTGTTAGTCTGATTTTGATTTTATAAGAGACTTTTTCAAGTGCGACAAAGCACAAAAACACATTCATGATAATGTCTATAAGGGCATTGATTTTAGATAAAAATTATTAACTTTGCTTTGTTATTTGAAAAACTTATTTATGTGGATTAAATTGTAATTTAACTAATAATTAATTGAAATCAATTTTTGAATGTAATTATTACATTTCAAATGCTCTCTCATTTTGTTTATATACTACTTTTTAGAAAAATTATAATTGAGTGTTAATATGGCTAAAAAAGGGTCTGCTGAAGAAAGAGATTTAGTGCATAAACTATGGGAAAGGAATTTTGCTGCAATGAGAGCTCCTGCATCTGGAGGAGCCACTAAAAATCCTTTACCTGATGTTGTAGCTGGAAATGGTAAATTATATCTTGCAATTGAGGTTAAAACAACCACTAAAGACAAGGTTTATATTGACCAGCCTCAAATTGATGCACTGCTTGAATTTTCAAATATTTTTGGTGCTAAGGCATATATTGGTGTTAGATTTAAATATACAAAATGGCTTTTTTTAGAACCTGACAAAACTCCACGTACAAAACAGGGCAATTATAAGGTGGAGAAAGACTATGCTTTGGAAAAGGGTTTGGAAATTGATGAAATAGCTGGTATAGACAAACAAATGAAGTTTTAGTCAATGATAATATTTATATATTATTAAAATGTAATTTATTATTGTATGTTATGTGGGGTTATAGTGTAACCTGGCATCATCTGGGACTCCAGTTGTCTTTGAAGAAATATACGCGTAACTGAACAGTATCCGTTGTGATGAACAATTGGAGTACTGAGGCAAGAGAAATCCCAGGATCGGGGTTCAAATCCCTGTGACCCCATTTTTATATAAAACTTTTTTTCAAAACTTTTAATTACTTTTGTAACAATATTATCTTTCATGTCAGACATTACTTTTATTATTGGATTTAATTATGATTCTAATTGCTACTTGATTGATGATAATATTTTGGTAGACACCGGTGCAGGCCAAAACAGGGATTATCTGTTTTCAAAACTAAAAGAAAATGGCGTAAGCCCGGAAGACATTGAAATGGTTGTAAACACTCACTGCCATTTTGACCATATCGGAGGCAATTACTTATTTCCAAATGCAAAAATTGCCCTTCACAAGTTCGATGCAATTTCTGTTAAAAACAGGGATACTTTAGGAACATCAATGTCTGTTTTTGATGAGGATGGAAACTGCAGAGTTGATGTTGAACTTGAAGAAGGCGATAAAATCGCTGATTTTGAAGTTATTCATACTCCAGGACACACTAAAGGAGGAATATGTCTTTTTGATGGTGAAAACTTAATTTGCGGTGATACAATCTTTGCCGGCGGTGGCGTTGGCAGGATGGACATCGGCGGTGACTATGATGACATGAAAAATAGTGTTGAAAAATTATTAAAATTGGATGTTAAAAACATCTATCCTGGTCACGGTCCGATAGTTGAGGAAAATGGAAAAGACCATATAATATTGTCTTATTCCATGTTATGATTATTTTCCTAATTTTTTTGAAACTTTTTTAAATGTTCCACGTCTTACAAGAACAGTTACCTTTTCTCCACGGCTAACTGTGTTGTCAGGTTGTGGAATGACTAATTTTCCATTTTGATAAGTTGAAATAATGATGTAGTCTTTTGTTGGGGAAATGTCTTTGAAACGTTTTCCAACGATTTTGTCATTGGTGATTGTCATATCCAATATCTCAGCGTCTCCTTCACCAAGTGTCATCAGTTCAGCAGCGTTTGGTCTTGTAACCAGTTTTTGCAGTTGTGCTGCTGCTGCAGTTTCAGGGCTGATTACATGATCGATTCCAACTTCTTTAAATGCTTCTTCGTGGTCAGGATTACTTACACGGGCAATAATGTGTGGGACATTGTATTTTCTAACTAAAATACATGACAATAGGTTAGCTTCATCGTTTCCGGTTGTTGCAATAAAAAAGTCCGCATCTTCAATATTTGTCTCTTCAAGTAGCTTGGAATTTGTACCGTTTCCACAAATTACTAATGCATCAAGTTCTGCTGCAACATCTGCACATAATGCTTCATCACTTTCAATTAAAGTAATGTCTTCACCGTTTTCAATTAATAAATTAGCTAGTGCGAGCCCTACACGGCCTCCACCCATAATTACTATATACATTAAATACGCCTCACCAAATAGTAAATAATCAATATTTATTTTATGATAATATAAATATTATCTTTTGAATATTTCGAAAAATGCTCTGAGGGTTATTAATACTGGATATATTTCCAGCCTTCCGGTCCACATATCAAACATACTGACTATTTTTAAAACAGGATTTAATGTGTGGTTTATGATTCCAAGCTCCAGACCGGTGTTACCCTGAAGTGACATTGCCGCAAAGAGGCTTCTAAATGGGTCATAGCCATATAAACAGAACAATGCCCATGTAAACATTATAAACATCATATAAAGTGTTATGAAATTTCCGGATTGGGCTATCGCTTTTTCAGGTATTTTATGTCCTTGCAATTTGACGGGTACGACTCTTCCTTCAGGTGATAGAATTTCTCTGATGTGTCTGTAAATTCCTTTAAAGAATGTTATCATTCTGACAAGCTTGATTGCACCTACGGTAGATCCGTTTGAACCACCAGTCAACATTAAGCACATCAAACAGATTATTACAAATGGCGGCCATCCTCCCATTATGTGTGGTGGAGCAACGCTGGCTCCTGTTGTTGTAATGGCTGATACGACTGTAAACAGCAAGTCAATAGGAACAATGTTTGATACAAAATAAAGCATTAATGTTACAAATGCAATAACGCAGATAATTATCTTGAACTGCAAATCTTCAATTAATGATTTTCCTTTTGTTTTGATGACCTTGTAGTGAACCAAAAAGCTTGTAGCTCCAAGTATCATCAGCACAATTGAAATGAAATAAATCACATCATCATGGTAGAATCCCATGTTGGCGTTTTTAATGCTCATTCCTCCTGTTGAAATGATGCTGAATGTATTGCACAATGAATCAAAGAGTGGCATTCCTGCAAGCAGGTATAAAATAATTCCTGCAACTGTATAAATTGCATAGATTTCCATTGTTTTTTTAAGTGTTGTTTTTACACTAGGTTTGATACGTTCTTCACCGGCTTCAGATTGGTATAGTTTTGATGAAACAGATCCAGGTTTTGTTAAAACACCTATCACCATAACAACAACTCCCAAACCGCCTATCCACTGTTCAAGAGCTCTAAAAAACAAGATACTGTGAGGTAATATTTCCACATTTTCAAACATGGTTATTCCTGTGCCGGTCAGTGCGGACATGCTTTCAAAAACCGCATCGACAATAGGAATGTTTGTGGCAAGCATAAAAACAAATCCACCAATAAGGCTTGCCCATAACCATGCAAATGAGGAAATCATCATTCCATGTTTTAATCGGATTTTTCTGTCCCGGTTTTCAAAATAGTTTATACAACCAAATCCTAATAATATTGAAATTGCTGCAGGAAGTACAAAACTAACAATATCGAATTCAAAATAGATTATATCGAATATTAATGGCACTAAGCACATTAATCCGATACCAATCATCAGATATCCGGAATTTCTAGCAACAATTAATAAATCCGTTTTAGTTATATACCTCATTATTGTAATAATTTGATTAAATATCTATATAAATTTATAAGTAATAAAAGATTATTAAATTAAATTATAAGTTGATATTATGGACCGCAAGACAATATTATTATTAGGTGTCAGTATTCTTATTTTAGCCGTAATGTTGTGGTTTGTAGGAATTGACCAGGTAATCAATGCTTTAAAAGTAGCTAATATGGCTATTATAGCTTTGGCTATAGTTGTTCAGGTCTTTACTTATTTTTTATATACTCTTCGATGGCAAATTCTTAATAAATTGGCAGACATGGACATAAGCATTAGAAGGCTGCTTCCCATGGTTCTTGTAGGTCTTGCAGTCAATAACATTACTCCGTCCGGACGTGGTGGTGGAGAGCCTGTAAGGGCATATCTTTTATCCAAGGAAAAAAAGGAATATCGCTTTGAAGACACTTTTGCTACTGTTGTTGCGGACAGGGCTTTGGATACATTTCCTTTTGTTGTGCTTGCAGCAATTACAATCGTGTCCATGACATTGTTCTTTAATCTTGACTTATGGTTGCTTGTTGTGATGGTTTTGGCTGTAATAGCAATCATTGCAGTACTGATTATTCTCATTTACATGTGTATCAATCCAAGTTTTGGAAGCAGGGTTGATGGGTGGATTATAGGTCTTGTCAGACGCTTTTATAAAAAGAATTCAGAAAGTTTTGAAAATCAGATTCATGAAGCAATTTTCGGATTTCAGGAAACTATGAAAATGCTGATTTCCAACAAAAGAGGTTTGGTTTATACTTTAACCTTGTCCTTTGTAATCTGGATTTTTGAGATACTTCGTGTGTATCTGGTATTTTTAGCTTTCGGTGCTAACGTGAATCCTATAGTTATCGGCGAAGTGTTCATCATTGCTTCTCTGGTGGGTATGATTCCGCTTCTTCCTGGAGGCCTTGGTGCTGTTGATGGATTGATGATTCTATTTTATTCAGCTGCAGGAATTTCAGCATCTGTAAGTGCGGCTGCAACCGTTATTGAAAGGTTAATATCATTTTGGATGGCAACAATAATTGGTATGGTTATTCTGCCTTATTATGGTTCTTCAGTTTTGGATAAGATTTCATCCAGTTCTTCAAATGAGGAGCTTGAAGAGAAATTGGAAGAAGAATTAAATGAAAATGAGTAACTTTTGTTAGATTCTTCACTATTTTTTTTAATTATAATTAAATAGAAAACTTTATTTTTATTATAAAATATATCTTTAAATGTTATAGAAATTAGTTTAAATTATATTTTAATCTAATTTTTAACGAACAAAATGGTGAAAAAATGGAAATTAATGGCGTAAAAATACAAGATACCTTTGCTGAAGGTTTCGGAATTAAAGTATCTAGATTAATTATTACTGCAGCTACTAAACATTTAGCTAAAATTGCAGCTACTGAAGCTACTGGATTTGCTACTTCAGTTATCGGATGTCCTGCAGAAGCAGGTATCGACCAATACATCCCTCCAACTGAAACTCCAGATGGAAGACCTGGTTATGCAATCATGATTTGTCACATGTCTAAAAAAGCTTTAGGCGGACAAATTATGGATAGAATCGGTCAATGTGTTTTAACTGCTCCTACTGCAGCAGCATTCAACGCTTTAGAAAGTGAAGAATCCTTCCCAACCGGAAAACAACTCAAATTCTTCGGTGACGGATTTGAAACTGAAAAAGAAGTTGAAGGTAAAAAAATGCACGTAATTCCTATCATGTCTGGTGACTTCTTAGTTGAAGATGAAATGGGATGGAAAGACGGAGTGGCTGGTGGAAACTTCTTCATTATGGCTGACAGTCAAATGGCTTCCATTGTTGCTGCTGAAGCTGCTGTTGATGCTATTCACGCTGTTGAAGGCGTAATTACTCCATTCTCTGGTGGTATGGTTGCTTCCGGTTCCAAAACTGGTTCCAAATACTCTTTCATGAGTGCATCTACCAACGAAAAAGAATGTGTAACACTTAAAGATCAAGTAGACACTGAATTACCAGAAAACGTATTCGGAAACATGGAAATCGTTATTGACGGTGTTGACGAAGAATCAGTTAAAGCTGCTATGAAAGCTGGTATTGAAGCTGCTTGTCAAGTACCTGGTGTTATTGAAATTGGTGCTGGTAACTACGGCGGTAGCTTAGGACCTTACCAAATCCACTTACAAGACTTATTCTAGAGAGTTTCACTCTCTTTTTACTTTCTTTTTTTAGACAAATGGTCTGCATATTTCTTGGTTAATATGATTATAGATAAGTTATTTACCATGAATAGATTCACTAGAAAATTCGTTATTACATATTTAAAACGAAAAGAAGGTGGTGAATGGAGATCTGCATCTTTGAGAACTCTTTTTAAAAAATATCGTAATTTTGATGTGGGTTTTGCATCTTATGGTTGGGCTAATGATTTGGTCGATGGTCCTATAGCTATTGGGAAATATGTCAGTATTGGGAGAAATTTTAGAAGAATTTCTATCAATCATCCGATTGAGGGTGTCACAACACATCCCTGCGGGTTTAATCCGTCTTTTGGATGGGTTAAAAAGGATTTTAGAAAAAGGTCTCATCTCAAAATTGGCAATGATGTATGGATTGGCGATAATGTGACTATCACTCCCAGCTGCAAATCAATTGGAGATGGTGCTGTTATTGCTGCAGGTGCGGTTGTCACTAAGGATGTACCTTCATTTGAAATTTGGGGCGGTGTTCCAGCCAAATTTATTAAAAAGCGATTCAGTCAGGAAATCTGCGATAAATTGCTTGAAATTAAATGGTGGGATTTACCTGAAGAAGAACTCAAAGGATATGCTTCCGTTTTCTCAAATCCTGAAGAATTCATTGATAAGTTTCTAAAATGATTATTAAAGTTCTTTTCTAGTTAACTCAGCTATTTCTTCATTGGATAAGTTTACTCCAATTATTTTTTCGATTTGTTCTAGTTCTTTTACTAATTTGTCAAAGGTAGCTCTATCCGGCCCTGAAATTAAATGGGAGTGGACGTTATTAACCGCTTTATATAAGTTATCTACAGCTTGCTTTTTATCGTCATGTGTATTTAAATAGTTTCTGTAGTTCTTGCCGTCTTCATAGCTCATTGTTTTTATTTCACGAGTAAGCGGTGTTTCAATTCCCGGAATGTGATATTCAATGTTTTCCAATGTGCAGCCATGTTTGACAATCAATTTGAATTCATCAAAGATTTCATCTGCTGTGTGGCGCACTGTTATTTTTAAAAGGTGAGGTCTTGTTGATTCAAAGTATAAGTCTTTTCCACCAATTATTTCAGGGGATACGATTTTATCAGCACCTGCTTTTTCAAGTCTGGAAATATTTTCCAGTTTGCTTGCCCTTGATACAATCCATGCATCAGGATTGGTTTCACGGATTGTTAAAACGATAAATAAGTTGCTTACATCATCTCCTGTGGTAATTATTGCGCTGTTACATTTTTTTCCAGCCAATTTGGTAATTAATTCATCTTTGGTTGCATCCTCATTTATCACAACAACAGTGTCGCTTTCTTCTATGCTGTCACACAGCTCTTTATCTTTTTCAATAACAATTACATTTTGATTTCTTTGTGTTAACTCATCGAATACTACTTTTCCAACTCTTCCATATCCACAAAGAATATAATAATCATCCATATCGCTGATTGCTTTCATTTTCCGTGCTCCTTTTGAATAAATGCTCATTTTTTCCTGAAAACTGGTTAATATTATATTAAACACATAAGCGAGTAATGCAACACCTGCAAGAGCCAGGGTTGTTGCAAATATCTTTTGAATTCCAGTATGGGGCGTATAGTCTCCATAACCTACTGTAGCCATTGTAATGACAGAATAATAAATGGAATCAATTAAATTCAAACCCATTATAAAATGTGAACCTACTATTCCATAAATGAATAGTGTAATAATCAGTATTAATCCTGTTGTCACATATTTTGTGGGAATTTTTGTTAAAAGTCTAAGTGTTATTTTTCTCATAAGATTTTTTCCTTTTTAAAAGATAATTATATTTATACTAATTAGTTATATTTTAACTTAAGGTGATTTTTTGAAACCTATTGATATGATGGTTACGGATTTTAATTGTGAATATTTGGGGTTATCAAGATTATGTCTAATGGAATCTGCCGGCAAGTCCCTTGCAGAAGAAGTCGGTAAAATTGCAGTTTATACATTCTCAAAACCTGTAAAGGTTGTTATATTTACAGGTTCCGGTGGAAACGGTGGGGACGGTTTTGTTGCAGCACGATACCTGTTGAACAGAGGCTATGACGTTGACATTTATATGCTGAAAGAGAATATTCACTCTTCTGAGGCTAAAACAAATCTTGAAATTTTAAAGAATATGAAACCAAGATTGTCCCGTTTAAACATTTATAGCTTAAAGACTTTAGAAGATATTGATGGTTGTGAAGTTGCCAAAAGCAGGGATAGTGAATATGTAATTGTGGATGGCCTTTTGGGAACAGGAATTAAAGGAAAACTGCAGACAAATATCAGAAGAGCTATTGAAGTAATTAATGATTCAAATGGGGTTAAAATCAGTGTTGACGTTCCCTCAGGTATGGATCCTCTAACAGGAGATATTGATGACATTGCAGTGGTTCCGGATTACACAATAAGTTTTCATAAAATCAAAAATGGTGTGAGAGATGCCGAGGAGGAACTTGTTGGAGGTCTTGTAACTGCAGACATTGGTATTCCAATCGAAGCTGAATGTTTTGTAAACTATGGTGACTTTTTAAGACTTAAAAATAGAAATCCTGCCTCTCATAAAGGAAACAATGGAAAATTATTGATTGTTGGTGGAAGTAAGGATTACTCCGGCGCTCCGGCCATTGCGGGGATGGCAGCAATAGGTGCAGGTGCAGATCTCGTTTATGTAATGGCTCCCGAAAAGGCAGCTCAGGCAATAAAATCCACATCACCTGATTTGATTGTAAAATCACTGGAAGGGGATAAATTGTCTTTATCTCATGCAGAGGATATTTTAGAAGTTGCGGGTGATGTTGATGCTGTATTAATCGGACCCGGTGCTGGAATTGATGATGAAACCTCAAAACTGTTTAATGTTTTAGTTACAAAAATCAAAAAGCCGATTGTTCTGGATGCTGACAGTCTAAAGCAGGTGGAACTGGCACTGATTAAAAACCGTGAAGATATCATATTGACACCTCATATTTCTGAATTTAAATCAATTTTTAAAGTTAAAGACAATTTAAAACTCGACATTGATTCATATGACTTTAAAAAAGTTGATGAAAACATAACTGAGTTTCAACAAATCACACGCCAAATTAAGGGAAGTATTATTGTCAAGGGCCAATATGATTTGATTTTATCAGGTACTAAATTTAGGATTAACAAATCTGGAAATGCAGGAATGACTGTTGGCGGAACTGGCGATGCACTTGCAGGTATTGCAACAAGTCTGCTCACACAGGGCTTAAACTCATTTGACAGCGCATGTTTGGCAATATTTATTAATGGTCTTGCTGGTGAAAGGGCGCATAACGTGAAAGGAAACGGATTTTCAGCTACTGATTTGGTTTCATACATTGCAAATGTGATTAAAGATGGATTATGTTAAAGGAATATTCAAAAATAGGCCAAATAGGTTCATTGCCGAAGTTGAAGTTGAAGGCAATATTGAAATAGCACATGTTCCAAACACCGGAAGGTGCAAGGAGCTTCTAGTTGAAAATGCAGTCGTTTGGCTTAAACCTTCAGATAATCCAAATAGAAAAACCAAATTTTCACTTCATTTTGTAGAAAACAAAGGTGTTTTAGTATCTCTTTTCTCACAGCAGGCAAATTCCATAGTTTTTGAAGCCATTAAAGAAGGTAAAATCAAAGAGCTTTACGGTTATGATTATCTCAAACGGGAAAAGACAGTTGGAAACTCAAGAATTGACATATTTCTTGCTAAAAAAGAGGAGGACTGTTGTGGAATGAGCTTTTTGGAGGATTCCTGCTATATTGAAGTTAAGGGAGTCACATTAATCGTTGACGGCGAAGCAAGGTTTCCGGATGCTCCGACAGAACGTGGTGCAAAACACCTAAAAGAATTAATTGAACTTAAAAAGCAGGGCAACAGATGTGTAGTGTTTTTCTTAATACAGCATCCTGCTGGAAAGTTCTTCAGACCCAACTGGGAAAATGATCCTGTTTTTTCTAAAACATTAAATGAAGCTTACGAAGCAGGTGTTGAGATACTGGTCTATCGCTGTGATAATCAGCTGGATGGAATTGAACTGATTGGTGAATCCCTAGATTTTGATTTGGCTCAAAGTCTCACCGATAGCGTCATTGATGACTAATGTTGCCAGATTGTCGTAGGGAGTTTCACTTTTGTTAATCAACACTAAATTATCACTATTAAAGTAATTTATAAGTCCTGCAGCAGGATAAACCACCAATGAAGTTCCTCCAATGATTAAAGTGTCTGCATGGGATATATAATCAATTGCAAAGCTCATCACTGCATTGTTCAGCGGCTCTTCATACAGCACAACATCAGGTTTTACGATTCCGCCACATTCGCACTTGGGAATCCCTTTACTTTCTAAAACATGTTCTAAGCCATATTCTTTCCCGCAAATCTGACAGTAGTTTCTGTGAATGCTTCCGTGAAGTTCCAATACCTCTTTGCTTCCGGCTTTTTGATGAAGTCCGTCTATGTTTTGGGTAATGACTGCCTTCAGTTTTCCTGCATCTTCAAGTTTAGCTAGTGTTATGTGTGCAGGATTAGGTTCAGCATCCTTAAAAATTAGATTTTCCTTATAGTACTCGAAAAACTCTTCAGTATGGTCTTGGTAGTAGCTGTGAGAAACAAGCCTTTCAGGTGTGTCACCGTATTTTTTTAAACTCTTAAAAATTCCGCTTTCAGAGCGAAAATCCGGAATTCCGCTTTCTGTTGAAACACCGGCACCTCCAAAAAAGACAATATTATCTGAAGAGTTAATAATTTCTTGCAATTGACTAATTTTACTCATATGGTTATTTATATTCATTGAATAATATTAATTTTTTCCCAAATTCAAAAATAAAGTTTTAAATATTCAATTTTATAAAAATATTATTAACAACTTGTTATTATTGTGAGGGGTAATATGGGTGGAGAAAATAATGATTCTAATTTGGACTGGATGGTCTATTGGTCATTTCCAAAGTATAATCCCAGAAATAGCCAGATTAAACTAATAAATAAGATTAATTTTGCAATCAAAAAAGGCTATAAGAATATTATCCTTGAAGCTGGAACTGGAACCGGTAAAAGTGCTATTGCAACAACACTCGCCAACATGTATGAGGATTCCTATATCTTAACCATGACCAAACAACTGCAGGAACAGTATCTGGATGATTTTGATGATATGCTTGTTGAAATTAAAGGTAAAGGAAATTATAAATGTAATTATAAGGGATATTGTGACTTCTGCATCAAAGATGAGTATAACTTAAGAAAATGTGATGACTGTGACTTTAAACTGGCATTTAAAAAGGCAGTTGAAGCGGAAAACGTCATTACAAATTATGATTTTTTCTACTATATGGGTGTTGCAAACAAACTCCTTGATCCTCGTGAGCTTTTAATTTTGGATGAAGCTCACAATCTCGAGCGAAAAATGCTGATGCTGTCATCTCATGGATTAAACAGGGAATATATTGCAACCAAATTCGGACTGGACATCTTCCAGCCTATAATGGATGAGAGCAAATCATTATATTATCTCAAAACCAATCCTCAATACTGGATTGAATTGTGCGATGAATTGGTAGGAATATGTAAAGAGAGGATTAAAGAAATTGAAGGTGAACATAAAAACGATGTTCAGGTGACATTGGATGAATTTGAAAACAATCCTTCAAAATTTTCCAGTGTTGATTATATAGAAAAGCAGAGACTTGAAACTGACATGAAATCATTTAATTTAATCAGTGTGGGGCTTACGACTAACGAACTCATCATTGATTTGCCTGAAAATGATGTTATCAAAGACAATCAGATGGACATTCAGGCTGAATTCAAACCATTTTCAGTATCTGAAGATACAAAGGAACTGTTGAAATTGGGAAATATCAGAATATTTCTGACAGGAACATTGGGAAACAAGGACAAGTTCTGCAAATGGAATGATATCGATCCTGAAGAGACATATTATAGTTTTTTTGGAAAAGTTTATACCTTATGAAGTTCATATATAATAATCATGAAAGTCGCAAAAATTGAAGAACATTTAACGGACAATGACTTAAATGATCTTATAAAAGAACATAAGGATTCGTACAATATTTATCGG
>JAFUCN010000013.1 GCA_017459665.1 Methanobrevibacter sp.
AGTAGAAGACGTCGTACCTAAAATAGACGCTTTCGAACCTGACTTCGCAATCTTCATTAGCCCAAACCCAGGAGCACCTGGACCAGCTAAAGCAAGAGAATTATTATCTGAAAAAGACATTCCTGCTATTATCATTGGTGACGCACCTGGTAAAGGTAAGAAAGATGAAATGGACGAACAAGGTTTAGGATACATTATCGTAATGTCTGACCCAATGATTGGTGCAAAAAGAGAATGGTTAGACCCAACTGAAATGGCTATCTTCAACTCCGACATCTTAAAAGTATTAGCTGAAACCGGAGCATTAAGATTAGTCCAAAAAACTATTGACGATGTAATTGCACAAGCAGAAGCAGGTGAAATCGAATTACCTAAACTCATAATCACTGCTGAAAAAGCTGCAGAAGCTGGTGGATTCGCAAACCCATACGCAAAAGCAAAAGCTATCGCTGCATACGAAATGGCAGGATCCGTTGCTAACTTAGACATGAAAGGTTGTTTCATGACCAAAGGTTTCGAAAACTTCATCCCATTAGTAGCTGCTGCTCACGAAATCGCTGCATGTGCTGCTAAATTAGCACAAGAAGCAAGAGAAATCGAAAAAGCAAACGACACTGTTTTAAGAACCCCTCACATGAAAGAAGGAAACCCAGGTTGTAAAACAGACTTAATCTCTAAACCAGAATAAGTAGCTTACCGCTACTTTCTTTTTTTTATTTTTACTTTTTTGTGGATTTTTTTAAAATTAGCTAGTTTTATCGACCAAAAATATATCCCGCATATTCAATTTACTTAATCATTTCTTTGATTAAATAACCTTTTCTAAAACAATCCATTGTGGACTGTTATTTATATCATAAAATTCAAAAAAAGGCAAAAAGAGTTATTTTTTAAAATAACGGATTAAAACACTTAAAATCACTTGATAAAAAGGGACTGTTATGAATTCAATATTTTAAATTATAATTACCAAATATTCTAATTTATTTAATTTCAATGATTTTTTTAAAGAAAATTAGTTAATATTGGAGTTTCAATGAAATAGTGACCATAACACTTATATATTATGTTTTTTTGAAAGCAATTTTACGTAATGGCTTCAACAAGGTTTATATACTTTTTAAATCATAATTAATTAGCATGTGTATTGAATATATTAAAAATAATTATTATATAGTAAAATTAAGTGAAAAACATGATTTAAATGATTTTTCATGCGGATTAGACGATATGGATGATTTTTTAAAAAATGATGCATTAGACCAACAATTAGATAATTTGAATGTTACTTATCTTGCAATGTATGACAAAGAAATAATCGGATATTTCTCAATACTTTCAGATATCATTAAATTGAAAGATATTGAAAATGAATATGATTTACCTTATAGCACTTGTCCAGCTATTAAAATAGGTAGATTCGCAGTCAATGAAAAATATAATTCCTCAGGATTAGGTACAATTCTTTTAGACAATACTTGCTATCAAATTAAAAGAATTTCAGAAATTCACGGAGTTCGTTTCATTACTGTGGATGCATATTGTAGTGTTCGTGGTTTCTATTACAAAAATGAGTTTAATCATCTGAAAATCCATAATGAAAAAAAATTAAGACGTAGCGCAGAAAGGAATCCATATTTAACAATTCCTTTATATAAAGATTTACAAAGAATATGATTTATCTGCTTGAAAAATTATATATAATATCAAATCGAAATTTAATACCACAAGAGAGGAGGAATATGTATGGCAAAAGCAATTGCACCAACACCAACATTAAAAGGAAAAGACACAAAAAGCTTTTTAAAAGAGATGAAAAGACCAAATAACAAAAAAGAAAATATCATTAAGCAGAGAATCAACAATAGCAGGCATGTTGATTTCTTTTAAGATTTAATCTTAAATAACCATTTTAAAGATGAAGATAATTACTATCTCCATCTAATAACAAATTAAAAATGGTCGCAAATGACCGACATCTATGATGTCAAATAATCATTTGAAAAATAAAATATTTAAAAGTTTTCAAAAAAATAGATAGCTAAATTAGTTTAGCTACAATACTCCTTTTGTTGAAGGAATCTGGTCATGTTCGACTTTGACTGCTTCCTTTATGGATTTTGCAAATGCCTTAAAGACGGCTTCCGCCTTGTGGTGGTCGTTTGCACCTTCCACGGTTCCATAAATGTTGAGCTTTGCAGATCCTGCAAAGGATTCAAAAAAGTGAATTACAACATCAGAGGTCATGTCTCCGATTTTTTCGTTTTTAAAGTCAAGTTTCATGTTGCAGTAGCTGCGTCCGCTTATGTCGACTGCCACTGTTGCAACTGACTCGTCCATAGGCACTATTGCATGTGCCATCCTTTTAATTCCCTTTTTATCTCCAATGGCTTCAAGAAATGCTTCACCCATAAGTATTCCGATATCCTCGATTGTGTGGTGATCATCAATTTCAATGTCACCTTTTGCATCGACGTCCAAATCTATCATTGAGTGTTTTGAAAATGACTCGAGCATGTGGTTGAAGAAGTTTACACCTGTGGAGATATTGTATTTTCCCTCACCGTCAAGATTCATCTTTATTTTGATATCGGTTTCGGATGTTTTTCTTGAAAGATTTGCAATTCTAGTCATGATTTAACCTATCGAATAATTAATTTTAGCTTCAAGGATTAATGTTTTAATACATTAACGTATGATTTTAATGCAGTCTTCAGGGCATTTCATCGCACATATTGTACAGACATGACAATATCTTAAATCCAATATATGTGCAACGCGATCAATTTTCCAAATTTTAGCTGCTTTGGGACAAATGTCATAGCAGCTGCCGCAGCCTGTGCACTTATCCTCATCAACTAAAATCTGTAACATGAATATCCCCTATAACTTCAAAGTTGCAACAGACATTGCCTTGAATCCGACATATACTTCCTTGCCTATGTTCAGGTTAAGCTCTTTTTCAGCAGACACTGTAATGTCTGAACATATTGTAACACCGCCAACGCTGATTTTAACACGAATAATCTCCCCCTCGAGTTTCATCTCAACGATTTGGCCTTTAAGGATGTTACGGATACTTGAAGATTGAGGTTCAAGCATCAAAAATATATTGTCATAGCTTATCAAAGCCAGAATCCTGTCGCCTATCTCATAGTTCCTGTTTAATGGAGCGCTTATTTCGAACTCATCCATCTTGATTGTCATGACGCCTTTAACGTCATTGATGCCGACGATTTCAGCTTCAATCTCATTGACGTCCTTGTGAAGCTCCATAATAGCATTGATCTTTTTACATTCCTTAAGGATAGAGTAACCCTCTTCGGTCAGAGCGGTTCCTCCACCTCCACCTTTTCCACCTTTAGTAGTATTTACAACTTTAACGTTCAGTGTTGATTCTATCTTTTCAATGTAGTTTAGGGCAGTCCTGTATGAAACCTTAATCTCCTTGGCTGCTTTGGTCAAGGATCCGGTTTCCAGAATGGACTCCAGAAGTTGGTACTTTTTACTGTCAAGCAAAAATGAGTTGCCGTCCACATTGATTTTGTACTCAACACCAGCTTTTACATCAGCCATATTATAATCCCCCGATATAATATGATTATTTATATTCCTTATATATTAAATAATTTTACCTGTTTTCAAGTTTTTCAACAAAGTTCAGCAATTTGTTGACGATTTTGGATAATGGTCCGAATCTGGCTGAAAGATGCCTTAGACTTTCAATGTCATCGCTTTGGAAGAATTTAACTAAAATTAAAGCGAAGAAATAGACAATCACACAGGCAAATATTCCCGGGAATAACCATAGAGTGTCTTTTGGAATGAAATAGGCAAATGCTCCCATTATGGCAGATGCCGCTATGATTTTTAGAATTGATGCTGTCGGCGCTTTCGTATGGGTCAGTTTGAAAACAAAATAAATACATGGCACCATCATCAAAAAGCATGCAATGCTTGTTGCAAGAGCACCTCCGGCAATTCCTAATGTAGGAACCATCACCCAGTTTAGGACTGCAGTAACGCATGCTCCACCGACCAAGATGTACATTGGGATTCTGGGATTTCCAATTCCCTGAATGATACTTGTTGAGATTGCAAATATTGAATAGAATGTCATTCCGATTGAGAGAATCGCCAAAGCTGAGGCACCTGCAACATATGCAGGGTTTTTAAAGTAGAGCACCCTTAATGTAGGGGATGCGAACAAAGCCAGCCCAACACACATCGGAACCACAAATAAAAGTGAGTATTTGTATGCCTCTGAGACATATTTCTGCAAAGTGTCAATGTCTTTTAGCTTGAAGGCTTCAGATGAAGCCGGAAGGATAGTTGTTGCAATTGAAACTGAAATGATTAAAGGAAGCCTTGCAATCGGATCTGCGGCTGCAAAAAAACCAACATCATCAAAAGTCAAAAACCTTCCCATAACGATTGTACAGATGTTGTATATAAGCATCTCTGCAATAGCGGTTATGATTACAGGTATTGAGAACTTCACCAAAGTTGCTGCAAGTTTCATTTCATCCTTGAATGTGAAAGTGAAGTTTCCGCTTGCCTTTGGAATGTATTTTGCCATGTGGAACTTGAATATGTATATGGCGGCTACAACGGAAAGTGAATAGCCCAAAACTGTACCCCATAATGCTCCGACTGTTGACAATCCTATCAAAACAAATGCGGTTGCAAATAAAATCATGCCCAGCTGCTCGACAGCCCTGGTGTATACGATATACTCCATCTTGTAAACACCTTGAAATGCCCCCCTAAAAGCACCGACGATAACACTGAATGGAGTGATTAAACCGACGATTTGAAGAGGAATCAGGGCTGCAGGCTTTCCAAGGTAGCTGTAGGCAAGCCATGGAGCCACAACAAAAATCATCAGGGCACCGAAAAAGAGTCCCAGAAATACCATGATCTTTAGGGCCGTGTAGATTGTCTGTCTGGCCATGTCATGCTCGCTTACGGCCTCATACTCGGCAACGTATTTAGCAATCGCCGGAGGAAGGCCACCTGCTGAGAGGGTCTGGAAAATTCCCTGAAAAGGAAGGGTAATTCCCAAAATACCATAGGCGGTAGGGCCAAGTAAAATAGCCATAAGGAATCTGTAAATATAACCGCCGATACGGAAAATTATATTTCCAATTAAGATTATTAAACTACCCCTAACCAATTTATTTGCCATAATTTAACCTAAAAAAAGTTTCTAGAATAATATAATTCGATTATACTATTTAAATGTACTTGTTTAAGAAATTTTTAAATTCATTTAAAGTTCTCTCTAGGGACTCCATTCCGTAAGTGTCTGCTTTGATGTCTTCTAGTGAGTCATTTGACCAGAATGATGCTCCAAGATTTGAACCGAAGGGTCCTCCGCTTACCGGAATGATGCCGTGTATCATGTAGTAAGTTATGATTTTAAGATGGGCAAAGTCCTGGCCTCCGGTGCGGTCGCCTCCAACGGCGATGCTCATGCCGATTTTTCCTCTTAACAAGTTATAGTCTATTGCTTCTAAAGCTCTTGTACGATCCATTATCGCTGCAAGGTTTGATGAGATTCCTCCGCTTTGAACAGGTGTTGCGATTATGATTCCATCAGCGCTTTTTAGGTTTTCATAGACTTCAATCATGTCATCCTTGATTATACATTCCTTGTTTTCGATACAATAATCGCAGTGCATGCAGGGCTTAATGTCTTTAGCCTGGCATGTGAATATTTCACACTCGAAATTATTTTTTTCAAGCTTTTCAAGTGCATCTTTTAATACATATTCGGTAGTGTTGTTTCTCGGGCTTGCGCAAATTCCAAAGATTTTCATGTGAAAATATTTATAATTATTAAATTATAAATGTAATATAGAAGGGATAAAATGAAATACGGTAAAGGGATTGTAAAAAAATATTCAAGAGAATACAACAGGACACTGAAAAACGGTGAGAAGAAAAAATATACAACCGAACAGATACAGATTACAGTACCTAAAAACGAAGACATATACGAAAACAAGGAAGAAGTTCTTATTATCCCTAACAGCGAAATCGACGAGTTTAAAAACATCATCGAGGAAAATGAATATTTGAAAGTTGCAAATTACTTGCACGTCCAGGAGCTGGAAGACATGCAAAGACAGTTCAGTGAAAACACAAGCCCTTCAGCTAATTTTAATTACGAAGAAAAAATGGAAAACCTAAGAGACAAACACTCCAAATTAATTATTGAAAACGAAAACTTGAAAACCAAGTTTGTCAACATCAAAACAGAAAACGAGAACTTAAAAACCAAGTATTCAAGCATCAAAGAGGAAAATAAAAACCTCAAAAGCAAATGCCACAACTTAAGAGAAGAGCATGCTTCAATACGTGAAAGCTACAATCAGGTTTCAAGCAAATACGATCAGCTAAAACAGGAAAACTTGAATACCAAAACCAGTTATGCTGAAATCTATGAAATCAACGAAGATTTGGAAAAAGACTATGATACACTTCGCCTTGAATACAATGACCTGGTTGACAAGTATAATGAATTAGAAGAAGAGCTATATAAGGTCAAATCATCAAAAAGTCGTGATGAGTATATAGCAAATAAAGTTAAAGAATTTATTTTAAAAAGTGGAAACTAGAGAGTTTTATAGTCATCCTGAAACTCAGGATTCCATCTTTTAAGTCCCGGAATAAAGAGCGCTGTAATACCGGTTGCCTGCGTTTCGGGAAGTCTTGGATTTTTCTCCATCATCTCTTTAGTTTTACGAACAATCATCTCCTCTAAAGTGATGTCAGGTTCGGTATATTCGCCGTTCTCGAAACAATCTTTACAGAATTCATCATTCAGACTTCCGTCTTTGTTTGTTCCGTAGTCTTCTTTTACGATTGGTCTTCCGCATGAATTGCAAAAACCCATAAATATAACTCCTTTTAAAAAAAATAGAAAGTGTAAATTAGATAAAATCTAATTTACTAGTCGTCTTTTACTTCAATGTTTTCGTCTTCATCCATTGCAAGTCTCATGTTGTCAGGATCTGGGTCAAAGTGTTCCAGGAAGTCCTGTGCAGCTCTTCTTACATCTCTTGAACCGATAATGTATCTGCCTGCAATGATGATGTTAGCGCCTTTGTTAATTGCCTCTTCGACATTGTTAGGTTTGATACCGCCTGCAACAGCGATTAATCCTTTATCGCCTAATGTTGCTTTAATGTCTTTGATGTTACCCCATTCGGTCATGTCACTGGTGTCTTCACCGTGTTCTGCCCTGTAGGTTTCCATATCGACATTTCTGTGTAACAATACAATGTCAGGTTTTAAGTCTTCAGGAAGTTTGGCTAACTTTTTCTCGAATTCTGCAACGTTCATCATATCAAGGATGGAATAGATTCCTTGTTTTTGGGTTTCATGAATTGCTTTTGCAATAGATTCGACTGTACCAAGACCGGATATTGCCACAGCGTCAGCAGTTTCATCTGCTGCCATTTTAACTTCAACACGACCAACGTCCAAGGTTTTTAAATCAGCAATGATGAATGCGTCAGGACGTAGTGCTCTGATTTTTCCAATAATTCCAACACCGAATTTTTTAACAAGTGGAGTACCTGCTTCTAAAAGGATTCTGTCGTTGTCCGGTAAATCATTGATGATTTTTTCCATTGCAGCTTCGTTGTCAAGGTCAAGTGCAACCTGCAGGTATGGTGGGCTCCAGAGTTTTTTGACTTTGAATCCCATGATTGGGTGAGTTCCACGGTCTTTTTCTGCAAGCACTTTTTCAATGGATGGGTATCCTTCCATTGCTCTTCTGATTGCAAGTTTGGTTGCACCGTAATTGTACTGATAAATTTTTCTGTAATCTTTTGCAGAAGGATCGATAAATACGCTTACGTTGATTACAATATCTTCCACAATATCTTTTGGAATGTATCCGTCTTCTACTGCATCTGCCACTGCTCTTGCAACAGCGGTCTGTGCAGGTCCAAATATTTTGCTTGCATCTTCCAAATCACCGACGGTTACTTTAGGAATGATTAAAGTAGCCGGTTTTGTCATTAAGTTTGGTCTAATTACACTTGTTAAAGGAGTGTGTCCTACAGAAAGGTTTGATAAACCGTTAGCAAAAGCCTGACCGACAGGGCCAAATTTATCACCGATTAATAAGTCAATGTGAGCTAATTCAGGTCCATCTCCAATAAGAGCTTCTCCTATTCTATACATTGGGTCCATTAAATTTCCTCCATATAATAATATAAGTTTAATTTTTTAAATAATTATTGGAAATTAATCCTTCTTGAAATATCCTTAGGCAACGGCAATCTTCTGAATGGTTTGCCTTCGGTTTTGGATTTGATTTCTGCAATTAATTCATCTGCCGTCATGTCGACCTTATCGCCGGTTTCACGGACAGTTACCTGGAACTTTCCGGATTCAGCTTCCTTATCACCAACGACGAAAATGTATGGAATCCACTCCTGTGCGGCGTTTCTGATTTTTTTACCAACACTTTCATCCCTGTCGTCAATGTCGACACGGATGTTTTCGGCGTTGATTTTATTGTAGAGTTCTTCAGCAAATTCCTTTTGTGATTCGCCGACTGTTAGGATTCTTGCTTGAATTGGGCTAAGCCAGGTTGGAAGCATAGGCGCTTTCTCGTTGATTTCAAGAGCGGTTTTCTCAAGCATTGCACATAAGACCCTTTCAATACTACCGGTTGGTGAGCAGTGAAGGATAGTAGGGTTGTGCTGATTTCCGTCTTCGCCTAAATAGGTAATATCAAATCTTTTTCCGCTTTCAACATCAATTTGAACGGTTGGGTTTTCAATCGGACGGCCTAAAGCGTCAATGTTTGCAAGGTCAATTTTGCAAACCCAGTAGTGATGTCTTTCAGGCAGGATTTCGAGTAAAATTGGTTTTTGGAATTTTTTAGCAATCTCATACATCCACTCTTCATGTTCGTCAAAGAAGTCCTGGGTTGCCCTGAAAATCACTTCAAAGTCTAGGTCTAGGTCTTTACCTGTCTGCATACACATGTCAGTCTGGTTTGCAAACTCTTCTAAAGATGCAGGCACATCTGCACAGAATGAATGGAAATCAGGCATGGTAAATGCCCTGAGTCTTTTAAGACCTACAACTTCACCTTTCTTTTCAAAACGGAAACTGTAGGTTGAAAGTTCATATACCTTAGCTGGGAGGTTTTTCCAGGTGAGGTATGAATCAGCCATTACACGGAATGCGCCAAAACAGCATGCAAATCTTAACATTAAATTCTTTTTGGTGTCGGTTCTGTACTGTCTTTCACCGAACTTGTATGCGTGCTGATAGATTGCCTCATTGTCCAAATCATAAAAGATTGGAGTTTCAATAGGCATGGCGCCGTTGTCGACTGTTAAATTGTAAACATAATCAGCTAAAAGGTCTCTTATGAGCCTTCCTTTAGGATACCATCTGAGGTTACCTACATCTGAAGCAGGTTCATAGTCACAGATTTCTTTCTGCCTCATTAATTTTACATGAGGAGGTTCGCCTTCATCAGATGCTCCACAGCCTAACTCATAATCTACAAGTTGCTTGAAAGCCTTGTTAGTAAAGTCGAAGTCATCTATCTGTGTGATGGTATTTCCTTCAAGAATCTGCCATTTGGAAGGTTTTCTTTCAGTTTTTGTCTCTTCCTCATCAGCAGTAATTGATCTTGAAAGCTCGCTTAAAGGATGTCCCTTACAGGAAATCTCAAAGGCCTTATACCAGCCGAAAGGTACTCTTTGAACAGTGAAGTTTTCCTCTTTAAGTGCAGCTTCCGCATCCTTTAGGATTTGAACAGCAACTTTAGGAGAGCTTAATGAAGATGAAAGGTGTGCATAAGGATATAATACAATATTTTCAGCCTTCACCTGATCATTAGCCTTTTTAACTTCAGCTACGAGATTTTTAACAATGCCTTCCGGATTATTTTCGTCATCTTTTTCAACAGCTGTAAATACCACTAAGGAATCATCAAAAGAGCCTGCCTTTTTGGCCTCTTCGATATCCTCGGCTACAGGTGTTTTATTCTTTACATTATAGTTTAAATAATCAGAATGAATAAGAAGTATTCTCATTTAACCACCATATATTAATGGTTAAATCTTTATTTTTAATATTATATAAAAATTAGGAATGAAAATAATAAACTTAGAAGAACCCTCTGCAAATACCAATTCCTGCTTTACTTTAATGATATAACTTAACTAAATTAGTTAAGCATTGTTTATGCAGTATAGATGCATATATCTCACGATTAGTAATGAACTTAATGTTATCCTTGAAGTATTCACATTCTTTATCTGAAATTTCATTTTTAAAGTTCAAGAGATTTAACTGATTAACTATTTTTGAAAGAGGATCTAATGAGATTAAATATGCTTCAGTGTTTTCTTCATTCAAATATTCAGTTAGATATTTAAGATGGTTTGCTTTTAAATGATGACAAGAAAATTTGATATCAATGAATCTGATAATATTATTCAATGTAATCAAGTCATATGGGTGATTTTTTTCAACGCCATTATAGGTAACTTTACATTCTTTATAGATTTTATCATTTAAACAATATTCGTTGATTAAATCATATATTAAAACTTCTAAAAAAGCCCCTTTCATGTTGCCATAGTTTTTACTTAAAAAATTATCTACATGTTCATCAAATTCTTGAATATCGAACAATACACCTTTATTCAAATAATATTCTTTAATTTTAGTGAAATATTCTCTTCTATTATTTTCATCCTCCATTTCAAAAGCAGCAACAATAAAATCTAATAAAATACTTTCTTGGGAGTTAAAAGCTATATTAGATAAATATTTAACTGATTTATCATTATGAAAAGGATTAACTGTTTCTCTAAATTTAAATTTCATATTACTCTCCTATTTGTTTTGAAAACAAAGGTAACTCCATATCAATTAAAAAAGATATATGCTCAATTTGTTTATCAATAACATTAATAACATCTGAATATTTTAAAAACTCCTCTTTTGTAATTTCTTTTTCTAATTTTTCATCAAAAGTCAAACTAATCCCACATTCCCACATGATATCAAATGGGAAATCATTAGATTTAATATTATATGTTAAAATTATTTTCTGTTCCTTTTCCTTTGGAACTAAAATGTCAAGATTTGAATTAATTTTTAATAAGATCAACCTATTATCATTGCATTCTGGAAAATGAATCATGTTTAATTTGGTAGTTTTTACCTCAAAGCTTTTAATTTCCATTTAATCACCTAATTTCAAATTGGATATTATCTTTATTGAATAAAGGTATTCCATAATCCTGAGTTATAGTAACTAATTGATTATTAGACAATACAAAATTATTTAATTCTAATTTGTCTTTTAATTTATAAAAAGAATTTATTAATGATTCAAAATTATTTTCATTAATGGCATTTTTTAAAAAAACATTTGCTATGTCAATTATTGATTTTAAGATTTTCAAATCTCTTTGTGTAAAAACTCTGATATTATTCTCTGTATTTTCTAAAAATGAATCAAAAGAACTCATATTATAGAAATCATATTCGCTTCTATCTACATCATTATCTCTAATTAATTGATTAAGAGTAGCATAATATTTTAAACGATACTGATTAATAAGTAATTTAGCAAGATTATTTATGAAATTATTGTTAATTTTATTAATTTGTTCTTCATAGTATCTTTCATGCGCTTCAAATAAATAAGAAAGATCCTGATTATTTATAATGATCTCATCTACTTTAATAGCATCAATAAAATATTCCATATTTAACACTCCTAAATTTTTCAATATTAACTTATTAACTGATTATTATATATTTGTATCTATTTTAAAAAAGCATAATTGTACTCACATTAGACTACATATTAAATTTTAACTGAAGTAATAATATGCCTCAAGATAAATACCTACTTTTTTAACCATGAAAATATTATAAACTTTAAAGTATTTAAAATTAATTATTTTAAATATTAAAATCTAAAATGATGTAAAATCAATATTTATAATCAAATATAATTTTATAAAGTAAAAACAATATTGTAATTATGTTATTTAAGAAATTAATTAAATAAATCGTTTTAAATATTTAGTGAAAATACATAATCCAAACATGATGAATAACTCAAATGTCAGATAATTTATAGTAACTTAACAAATTGATGTCAGGTATTTTTCTTTAAAATTTTTTTGTAGTGAATCGCCTTTACATTTCTTATTAAAGATTTTATGCGATTCTTCTATTAACATTTCTTTCGATTCAATCATTATGCCTTTAATATGTTTTTTATGAATGTCCCAAACACTTTCAACTGGATCAAACCATGGAGAATACTCTGGAATGTACAATAGATAGATATTTAGTGCTTCTGCAATGTCTTTTGCAAAATCTGAAATATGTGCTCGTGCGTTATCTAAAAATATGACAATACGTTGTTTGTTTTGGAAAGTTTGGTATATTTGTAAGTCTTTTATCATTTGGTAGATGTAATCTTTTTTTGTTTGTTTTATTTTTTCTGGATTTTCTGTAGATTCTCTTTTACAGTGTTTTTCTAATTTTCTTGCGAGAATTGAAGATTTGTCACGTTTATTTCGTTTCATTGATCTTAATATTTTTTCTGTGAATTCATCGTTATTTTCATCTGTATTTTCAATAATTTTTCTAATTTCTCTTTTTGATAAATCATAGTTGTTTATTACATAATTTAATAATTCAATGTCTTGTTCTTCTTCTGAATAGAAATTTCTTATTTTAAATAATGATTTACCAAATTCAAATTCATTTAAATTTTTAATATCAAAAAGTAAAGATTCACAATTGAATCCTAAAACTCCTAAAAAGTTCACTGAATGAGATTTAGCTGTTTTTTCAGTAGTATTTTTTTCTCCTTCAAGATAAATGCTTTTTCTAGTTCCAATTCCGGTTTTTATTGTTGATTCATCAAGTGCAATAACAATGTCATGTATTGTTATTCTTGCAAAATCAATGTTTTTTTTAAGATTTCTTCTCCATTTTCAGGTGCTTTTCGGAATTTAGGTCTAGGTTTTCCGTAATTGAATCCTAATTGTCTTACAATAGTTCCAACGTGTGGTAAACTGAATTCTATTCCGAATTCGTCTTTTAAAATTCTTTGAGCATCAGTCATTGTTAAATTTTTGCCTTCAATCAAGATTTGTTTGAATTGTACTTTATTTTCATCAGATAATTTTGATGGTTTTCCTCCTCTAAAATTTGGAATTAATCCGTTCAGACCTTCTTTTTCGCAAGCTTTTGCCCACCTGTTTATGGATCTGTAACTAACTCTGAGGATTTCACCTGTTTCTTTATGATTATGGCCAATAGATATCAATTTCATTGCAATTAAACGCTGATAATACCTTATGGGATAATCAAGAGATTCTAATGCATCATCCAATTCTTCTTCACTCATCACTTTAAATATATCGATTTTACTTTTTTAGGCATAATATAATATATGTCTAAACTAGTATATATAAAAGACATGACAAAAGTTAGGGGACTGTCAACGGTTATGTTGTAATTTTATGAAAATCGCTCAAATATTTTTTTAAGCAAATTTGAAGTTTCAAAAATATTAAAATTAATTTAATCCTCATAAAATCAAGCCATATATGAATAACAATATTAATGGAGAATAATAATGGATTATATGATTTTTGTGATTTTTAATTATTATTTGGGATGATATCGTGGTGGTTTGAATATTTTTGGTGTTGAAATTTTGCATGAATTTTGACAAAACTCCAAA
>JAFUCN010000105.1 GCA_017459665.1 Methanobrevibacter sp.
ACATTCGGTTTCATCATATTTTGCAATTGTGTTTAATGCTAAAGCTATTCCGCTAACGTCATTTGCCAATGGTCCGATTTGGTCAAGACTCATTGAAAGGTCAAGCAGTCCTTGTCTTGAAACAGCACCGTAAGTAGGTTTAAATCCAACCACACCACAGTGGGATGCAGGGTTTCTGATAGATCCACCAGTGTCGGATCCGATTGCAATGTCACACATTTCAGCTGCAACAGCTGCTGCACATCCGCCAGAGGAACCTCCTGGGATTCTGCCCATAGCCTTTGGGTTTTGGGTAGGTCCGTAGTATGAAGTTTCTGTTGAACTTCCAGCTGCAAATTCATCCATATTCAAAATACCGATGATTATTCCGTCTTCAGCAAGGATTTCATCTACTACAGTAGCGTTATAGCTTCCAATATAGTCTTCAAGGGTTTTGGAAGCTGCTGAAATAGTCATATCTTCAACATTAATGTTTGCTTTTATACCGAATACAAGACCAGCTAAAGCGCCGACTTCATCTCCATTAGCTATTTTTTCATCAATAGCTTCTGCCTGTGATAATGCATTTTCCTTATTCAATTCAATGAATGCATTAATGGCTTCATTATTTTCATCGATAACTTTAATGAAGTTTTCAACGTTTTCTTTAGCTGTCATTTCTCCATTTTTAATGGAGTTTAACTTTTCAATAACGTTCATTAAAACACCTAATCAATATAAATTATAATATTATTATTTTGTTTTTCAACGTTTATAAAGTTGTTTTTTTTAATATGTAAAAATTGTATTATGTCTGTAAAATTGCTTTAACCTTATTAAATTGCTTCAATTTAAAACATATTAATTTATATAGTTTTAAAACATATATTAAATAAAATATTTGTTAATAAATTTAAAAGGAGCATTATATGAGTTTTATTAATAAATTAACTTTTAAATTTCAAAATTTATTTAGATTTGAAAAATTAAATTCTAATGATTTTAATCTTGATGAAGGTATTGAAGTGAATTTTGATAATATTGAATTATTTAAAAATTGTATTAAAAATCATGAAGAATTAAAAGAGGTAATTTGGATTGGAATTTATCATTCTTTAAACACATTTAATTCCGATAAAGAATTTTTAACAGTATTAAATAATGATCTTTTAATCATTGCTGATTTAATTGAAGGTGATAATACAAGTGTTAATATTCCAGATTTTGTTAAAAAAGAAATAATGGATGGTAATGTATTAGCCACTTTTCATAATCATTTTAATGGAGCTATTATTCCTTCTTCTAAAGATATTAAAAATACAATGTTACCATTTATTAAGTTTATGGTCATCACTTCAAAAGAAAACATTGGCATAATTGTAAATGATAATAAAAATTTTGATGATGATTTTATAAATTCTTTTAAACAAGAATGGATGTTTTTTTTGGCTTTTATAAACTGGTCTTTCAACAATGACATGTCAGACCAAATACAAGAAATATATGATTTAAATTTAACAAAAAAAGAGAAACAAAGGGAAGAACAAATTCTTTTTGATAAATATATCTGTACTAACATTAACAAATTTAGGATGGAATTTAACTCTCGAATGGAAAAATTTAATGTCTACTTGTTACAAATAATTATTATGGAGAGATAAAATGACTGAAATTCTAGAACCATTTGATGGAGGACTTAAAACTTCTAATGTAGGAATATTATTTAATCTCTATAGAGAAGAAAGGAAATCTTTAGAAGATAGAATTGAATATGAAAAATTTTTAAAAGAAAATTATCCTAGTGAATATGAAAGTTTTTTAGAATTCAAACATAAAGTTCAACAAAAAACTCCAAATATTAAGGAATTAATTTTTCAATGGTTAGATGGAAAAAGTGAAATTCCTAGTTTAGAATTATTTTTAATTTAAGGGATTTAAATGAAAAAAGCTGTAGTATTTGATAACTCAGGAACTTTAATTGAGCGATACAGAGTTATTAAGGATGTTTTAAATGGAAATATTTTTACAGACATCAACTCACTTGATTTAATTGATGCGGCAGATTCATTGGCGCTGGTTGTTCTTCAGTTCAACACCAACAGGCTTTTAAAGCTAAATCCGGATACATTGATTTCCGATGTCATTAAGGAGTACGGCATTGATTTTGATGTTAGCTTTTCAACAAAGCAGGTTTCAAAAGCCGAGGTTAAAGACATTTTGGACAATGAGAAAACCTCAACAATCTCAGACATTACCGATGGATTTGAAATCTTACGTGAAAAGATACCGCAAATGGAATTGTGTAACGGATCTGCTCTGATTGTCGACATGGATTTGGGCGTTGTTGCCTATACCATAACTTCCGCAGGCAAGTTTTTCCCGAAAGTCTTTGAAACTGTTGAAACATTGAAATCCCGCGGAATTGAAATATTTATTGCCTCTGGAGACCGAAAGGGCGCCATCAATAAGCTTGCCAACATGCTTGATGTGCCAGAAGACAATGCCTATGGTACAGTTTCAACAAGAGGCAAATGTGAAGTTGTATCCATCCTAAAAGATGGCGGATATAAGGTCATGATGGTCGGAGATGGCCTAAACGATATTTTAGCATTTAAGAAAGCTGATGTCAGTGTTCTAACCATCGAACAGCAGGAAGAAGTCTCTCCTAAGATGATGGATAAGACTGACTATGTCATTGAGGATATTTTTGAGGTTACTATGATTGATTTTTAATTATTTTTTTTAATGTTTAAACTTATAACTTATAACTAATAACTATTAAAAAAATAATATTGAAGTTATAAGTTTTCAATGACTTTTTTACTTTTCAAGACGTTGTCGAAGTTATTGAGCTCAATGATTGCGGTATCGATTTTTTTTAGCAATTTCAAGTCAAGTGTTCCTTCACCTAAGGTAATGTGCTGGTCCTTTTCACCGTCATTGTCGTTTAAGTGGCAATAGCTTATGTTTTTTAGCTCAAGCATTTCCTCCAAGTTTCCGCATGTGTTTCCATGGCCTGTATCGATTGTCAGGCTGCAGCCGGTTTCATTTTGAATCATTTCTATTTCTTCAACTTTATTTCCCAGGAATTTCTGGCGCACAGGCATGTTTTCAACAGATATTTCAACATTTGTGTTGTCCATGATTTTTCCAACGCTTTCAACTGCCATTTCAAGTGCCCATTTTCTCAAACGTGGTTCATTTCTGCCAATAATTCCGGGATGGACTGTAATTGTCTTTGCACCTATCTTTTCTGCATATTCACCGCAGAATATCATTTGGCGAACACTTTCTTCTCTAATCCCCTTATTTATGCTTGCAATATTGATGTCCACTGTTGCAGCATGCATTCTGATGTCAAGTCCGCAGTCCTTAAACTCAAGATTGTCTTTGGTGTAGAAAGGGTCTTCAGCAAGTATTTCTATTATTTCAAAGCCGTGTTTTTTTGCAGTGTCTATAATGTAGTTGTGTTCATCCATTAATAGTGCAAGTGTTGTAAAACCTAATTTCATAATTATAGTTAGGTTTATATATAATATTATTATATAAGTTAAACATTAACATATGTAAAATTTTTACATAAGGTGGTCAGATGAAAAATTATAGTGAAAATGTGATTAAAACCAAAAATAAGCTACTAAAGCATTTTACAAACGGTTTTGCTCATAACCTTATCCTATGGATTATTTCCAAAGAGACGATTCATGGATATGCTATTATGAAAAAATTAGATGAATTTTTTGGTTCAGATGAGGATTTCAAAAACACCTCTTCCAAATTATATCCGCTACTGAGAAAAATGGAACATAACGGATTGATTGAAGGTGAATGGGGCGTTAATGAAAACAATAAACGTGTTAAATATTATACCATTACTGAAGACGGAAAGGACGTTTTATTGTTATGCAGGGAAAAATTTGATAAATTTAAAACTAATCCTCATTGGTTAGAGTTTATGAATGATTTAACTGGAATGGAGTTTAACAATGAAAAACGCAATTGAGACTTATGATTTGACAAAAGTCTATAATAACAATTTCACTGCGGTAAACTCTCTTAATCTTGAAATTCCAAACAAAAGCATTTTTGGAATGTTAGGTCCTAACGGAGCAGGCAAGACCACTACAATAAAGATGCTCACTTGCCTGATTCAGCCCACTTCAGGAAGCGCAACAGTCGGGGGATATGATGTTAGGAAAAACCCGGATGAGGTAAGAAACCTTCTGGGAATGGTTCCGCAACAGGTCAGCTTATATAAGGATTTGACAATAATTGAAAATTCACAGATGTGTGCAGACTATTATGGGGTTCCAAGAGACGAAAGAGATGACCGCATTGAGGATTTAATGGAACTTGTTGATATTAAATATGCTAAAGACAAGCTTATCAGTCAGCTTTCAGGCGGTCAAAAGCAAAAGGCTTCACTTGTGGCCAGCCTGGTTCACAGGCCTGACATCTTATTTTTGGATGAGCCTACCATAGGCCTCGATCCTACTACAAAACGTACATTATGGGATTTGATAACAGAATTGAACGACAACGGCCATACAATTATTTTATGCTCCCATGATATGCATGAGGTCGATATGCTGTGTGATAATGTTGGAATTATAAACACAGGTAATCTGGTTGCCTATGATACTCCGCAGGGCCTTAAGGATTCCCTTTTGGAGTCCAACAAAAGCCAACTTTCCGATACCCTGGCTGAAATATCTTCACAGGACAAGGTTTCTAAATCAACAAAAACCGATTTGGAAAATATTAACTTGAGAAAAATGTCTGTTCTTTTGAAAAATCAAAACGATGAAATAATTGATGTAATTAAGAAATCCAGTCATGTGAAAAGCATCGAAATAGCTCATAACGGTCGTTTAAATTTAAGAATTGACGCTTTTGATGAGTTGGCCGTTCAAGATGTTTTAAAGGACATAATTTCTTCAGGCGGCATTGTAAAGTCAATATACACTGAAGAGCCTTCACTTGAAGATGTTTTCATTAAAGCGACTTCGGAGGTGGATGAAAATGCTAGAGCTTAATAAATTCTGGTGGATGATTAAAAAGGAACTTATTTCTCTTAAAAGACATCCCAGCCGTCTGTTTGCGATTCTCGTATTTCCAATAATAATGATTCTATTGTTCGGATATGGAATGGGTGGTGAAATGACCGACCTGCCAGTGGTTGTCGTTTCCCAAAGCCACGGTGATTTGACAGATTTGACTTTAGATACAATCAAAACCACAGAAACATATCACGTTGTCGAGGTCATTGATGATTTGGATGAGGGAAAGCAGCGTGTCGATTCGGGTGAAGTTAAAGCAGCTATTATTTTGCCTTCCGATTATGATAAGGAATCGTCATCTCAAAAGTCCGTAACGCTTTATCTTGACTCGTCAGATCAGATGGCTGCACAAATCCTTGAATCTTCAACTCAGGGCATATTTTACAGATTATCCAATATGGTTGCTGCTCAAACCAGTGTTTCTACTCAAGATGCAGACATCGAACCGTCCATTGGCCATTCCCTGAATAATTTTAAGGATGATATAAGCCTGCACATCAATAGAATCTATGGAAATATCAAATACATTGACTTTTTGGTTCCTGCAGTTTTAGGAATGACTGTAATGATGAGCTGTATGATGGGAATGGGAGCTACCATTGCAGGTGAAAGGGAAACAGGCGAGCTTGCAAGACTATTCATGACTCCGACTTCAGTTTCAACAGTCATCGGCGGTAAAATTGCTTCAAAATTGCTGATTGAATTAGTAAGAGCTTTGATATTGATTGTAATGGCTATACTGTTATTCAATGTAAGTATCAAGGGTGGAATTCTACAGACATTCATTGTTCTTGTTGTGGGAGCCCTGTGTTTTGTCGGGTTCGGTATCATGCTTTCTGCAAGGACACAAACCCAGGAAGATTATGCCCAAATCGTATTGCCGTTTTCAATGCCAATGATGTTTGTTTCAGGGGTATTCTATCCAATAGAAACAATGCCTTGGATTTTCCAAAAACTTGCATATATTTTCCCATTGACTTATTTAAATGATGCGATGAGGGCAATCATGCTAAAAGGTCAGAACTTAGGTGACGTATGGCTGGATTTAGTAATTCTTTTAGGTTTTACTGCACTATTTTTCATAATTGGTGTAAAAAGATTCAACAGGGATGTTTAGGAGGTTTAAAAATGTATAAAAAATTATTAATTCCTTTAATTATTGTGCTTTTATGTTTATCACCAATTGCCGCTGAGAACTGGAATTCGTTCGGCGGGGACGTAACTCATGATGCTTATAGAGATGAAGGTTCAGATTTCGTGACAAATCTTTGGATATTTAACATGGAATCACCTGTCCATTCTTCTCCAGCAATATACAAGGATTATATTTATGCCGTTTCATCTGACGGTATTTTAAAAGTTATTGATATGGAAACTGGCCAGCAGGATTGGGATTTGGATTTGAAATCTCAAACAAACTCATCTCCTATTATTCATTCAAACAAACTATATATAGGATGTGAAGACGGCCTTAAAGCCATTGACATTAAAGATCATGAAATTGACTGGGAATATGACTGCGGCAATGTTGAATCAACACCGGTCTTTTATGAGGATGTTATCTATTTTGGAAGTGATGACGGCCATCTCTATGGTGTAGATACTTCAGGAGATAAAGTTTTAGATAAAAAACTGGACGGCGAGCTAAAATCATCACCTATCGTAGTTGATGATAACATCTATATCGGTTCTACAAACTGCAAACTTTACTCTATTGGAACTGATAAGGACAAAAACTGGGAATTTACAACCGGTGATGAAATCTTGTCTTCTCCAAGTTTCGTTGATGATACTGTAATATTCGGGTCATGTGACGGCAATCTCTATTGTTTGGATGAGGACGGTAATTTAAGCTGGTCTGCTGACTTAAATGATAAGGTAATATCCTCACCTACCGTTGATGAACACGATAACAGTATCTATGTAGGGTCATGTGACGGCTATCTATATTGTATTGACTATCGTGACGGAACAGTAAAATGGGACTTCTCAACTGGCAATAAGGTCTTATCAACTCCTGCTCTCAAGGACAATCTTGTAGCTTTTGGGTCAAATAACGGAGTATTATATGTTCTGAACAAATATACAGGTTTAGAGGACTTTACCTATAACCCAGGAACAGTTCTCTTTAACTCCCCAATAACATCTTCACCAGTTATAAACGGTAACACTCTACTGTTTGGTGATGATTCAGGCTATATGTATTCGTTAAACATTAATAAATATGAAGTGCCGGCTTCAATGCAATTGTACTATTCAATTGCAGTTTTGATTATTGTAATAGTTGTTGCAGTTGTTTTAGTTAAAAAAGTTAAAGGTGGAAAATAATTTTTCCATCTTTAACAATAATTATTTTTACTTTCATTTTTAAATTTTTAATAAAGGTGTATCAATGAAAAATATGGAAACTCTAAAAAAGGAAAATATGAATCTTTCAGATAAGATTTACATTTTAGATACAACTCTAAGGGACGGCGAACAGACTCCTGGAGTTGCTCTAACAGTGGATGAAAAGATTCAGATTGCAAGAAAGCTAAATAATCTTGGTGTCGATAAGATTGAGGTAGGTTTTCCGGCTTCCTCTAAAGGTGAAGTCGAGTCTGCCCGCAAAATCAAATCCATGGATTTGGATTCAACATTGGTCGGTTTGGCACGTTCACTTTCAGGTGACATTGACGCTGTTTTGGATGCGGATTTAGAATATGTCCATACATTTATTGGTACTTCCCCATTGCACCGTGACTATAAGCTTAAAATGTCTAAAGAAAAAATAATTGATACTGCAGTTTCAGCTGTTGAATATGCCAAAGATCATGGTCTGACTGTAGAGTTTTCAGCAGAAGACGGAACCAGAACTGAAAGGGATTTTCTCTTTGATGTTTTTAATAATGTTGTTGATGCGGGAGCGGACTTTTTGGATGTTCCTGATACTGTCGGTGTTTTGACTCCAGTCGTTACCCGTGAATTGATTACAGACATTAAAAGCAATTTTAAAACTCCAGTAAGCGTTCATTTCCACAATGACTTTGGCCTTGCTACTGCAAATACCCTAACAGCAATTGAATGCGGTGCCAATCAGGCTCACGTTACCGTCAACGGTTTGGGCGAGAGAACCGGAAACTGTTCTTTAGAGGAACTGGTCATATCCCTTAAGGTTGCCTATGGAATTGATTTGGGCCTTGACACTACCAGACTCTATAGTCTGTCTAATCTTGTAGGCCGCTTTACCGGTGTTAAGATGCCTGTCAATAAGCCTATTGTCGGTGCCAATGCATTTGCCCATGAATCAGGCATTCACGTTCACGGCATCTTAAACAATTCATCTACCTATGAGCCGATTTCACCTGAGATGGTTGGCCATTCAAGACGTATCGTATTGGGAAAACACACAGGTGCAAATGCCTTGAAGTCAAAACTTAAGGATTACCATATAGATTTGGATGAAGATCAGTTCTGTAAGGTGTTTGATGAGATAAAATCTTTAGGCGACAGCGGTAAATGTGTCACTGATGATGATTTGATAGCTATTGCTATTACCGAACTTTCTTCAGCACGTGAGACTCCGATAGTCCTTAAGGGTTTAGGGCTTTCTTCAGGTGGAGGCGTTTCACCGACAGCTACCGTCAAGCTTGAAATTGACGGTGTTGAAAAGGAGACTGCAAGCACTGGTGTTGGACCGGTTGATGCCGCATTAAATGCAATCAGGACTTTAATACAGGATACTATGGACATTGAACTTGAAGAGTATAATCTTGAAGCTATTACCGGCGGTACTGATGCTTTAGCAGAAGTATTTGTAATCAGTTCTGATTCTGACGGAAACAAGTCTACCGGAAGGTCTACAAATCAGGATATTGTAATGGCAAGTATTCTAGCAGTTCTGGATTCAATCAACAAGTTATTGCTCATTAAAAGGGCCTCAATAAATTAACTGTATACTATTTTTTCTATTTATTATACTTTTTTAAATTTATTTTTTTATTTTTTATATATGTTCAATTTTTTTATTTTCATTTATATACTGATTGAATATTTTTCTTCAATTTTCGAGCAGTGTTTAAAATCTTAGACAATCATATGTTAAATTTTATATACATTGATGACCTAATTTAATATGGTGAATTAACATGGAAAATAATATGATATTTGTAGGTAGTAAACCTGTAATGAATTATGTTTTGGCAGTTGTAACACAGTTCAATGAAGGTTCTAACAGTGTCATGTTAAGAGCTAGAGGAAAGGCTATTAGCCGTGCTGTTGATACCGCTGAAATTGTTAGAAACAGGTTTGTACCAGAGTCTGACGTTACTGATATTCAAATTTCAACAGAAGAAATTGAAAACTTCAACAACGAAAAGACTAACGTGTCTATTATTGAAATTTTAATTGAAAAGGACAACTGATTCTTTTCAATCAAATTTCTTTAAAATATTTTTCTCAAAAAGATACTTTGAAAGTAAAATGTTTGAAGTACCTTTTCCATGAGCTTCTGTCTTATTTTTTTTAATTGCCTTTAAAACGCTGTCGATATCTTTTTCACAATCAATTAGGCTAAAGCAGTCCCCAACGAATTTATAGTAATGGGCGTCACTTGCTCCCAGTGCGGGAATGATTTCTTTTTTTGATAACTTTTTGGCTTTGCGGTTGCAGTATCCTAGGATGAATCTTGCATTTTTTGTTTCTATTGCATCTATTTTTAAATCATCATAGTCTTCTTTGCACAGCAATCCGTGACGGTAAAAGCAATACGGATGTGGGATTATTGCAAGACCACCTAAATCATGAATTCTCTCTATAGTATCTTGCGGTGTTAGGTCACGAGGTACATTTTCCTCACACCCAAAACCAAGAATATGGCCTTGCGTTGAAGAAATCTCAATAGATGGAATTGCAAGTATATCTGTATTTCTTGTTTTTTTGATAACTTCACTGGTTCCATCTACAGTATTGTGATCGCTGATTGCAATTATGTCAATGTTTCGACTTTCTGCAACTTTTAAAATGTCATCAATTTTTGAATTTGAGTCCGGTGAATATTCGCTGTGAATATGAGAATCCATCTTAAGCATTATAATCTTTCCAATATTGTTTTAACCAAACCGACTGTACCTGTCATCATGACGTCGCCTCCCGGAGCTGCATGATGCCAGTCAAGATTGGTCTTTTCGATAAGTTCCCTTTTAGGCCCGCTTACTATAACCTTTTCTATCTTTGAAATAGGATTCAGGACATGTGCTCCGTGGCCGTGGTCTTCATGAACCTCTTCATGAGTTATTTCACCTGATGCCAGCCTTTTCATATATCTTTCAAGTGATTCGCCTGTTAGGCTTGATGTGTGATGCTCAAACACTCCCTGAATTTTGCCGTTTTCTATTGATGCTGCAGTAGTATGTCCATTTCCAATGTCGATTACAATGAAGCTGTTTAGCTTTAATGCCACTTCATCATAACACATTCCAGCTATTGATGCAAATTTAGTATCCATTATGAGTGGCAAGTCTTCAATTCCCTCATTTTCAAGTGATCTTTTTACTGCCTGCATTCTTGTAAAGTAGTCTGGTAGGTCTTCGATAAACCCGAATTCTAGTGGTGAAATAGGTTCACCTACCTTTTCTCTGATTTTTTCGAATCTGAAGTCACGGTCTCCCATATTTTCATTGTACCCGTGATCCTGAACTGCTATTGCAATTTTATCGAAATCGAACTCCAAGTCATAACCCAGTAAAAATTCTGACAGCTTTTTGATGTTGATGTCTCCTAATGTGATTTTGGTGTAATCCTTGTAGTCTTTATTTTCATCAGCTATTTCAATGCCGATTGCCTTTACCTGGTCGAGATTGTCACGTATTGTTCTTGCACAGGTCGGCTCCATTACAACCTTATAGCCCTTTTCCATATGTTCGAGGATGCTTCTTTTTATTTTTCCTCCGCCCATTATCTCGCCCTGGAAATAGATGTCATTTTCAATTTCTCTCATTTTTTGGGAGACGAACAGATGAGGGGAGGGTAATACCAGTTTAATTGAATTTTCCAGTTCCTTTTCACTGTCATATATCATTATGTCTTGTGTTCCAGTTCCAACATCAATAGCTAAAATTCTCATATTTTTAGATTGTTTTTTATAATATTAATAATATTAATAGTACATAATTGTACAACAAAGCTTTAAATAGTACATTATATTAATTTATAATCATGACATATAAAATTGAATTATCATCAGATGAGGTACCAAAGAAATGGTACAACATGCTTGCAGACTTACCTGTTGAACTTCCTATGCCTAAAAACAGTGAAGGAAAAGATCAGATTGCTGCATTAAAACTCGCATTTACTAAAGCTGGTTTAGAACAGGAATTTGCAACAGACCGTTATATTAATATTCCAAATGAAGTACGTGAATTATACATGGAAATGGGAAGGCCTTCTCCTTTGGTAAGAGCAAACAGGCTAGAAGAATACCTCAATACTCCCGCTAAAATTTACTTCAAAAGGGAAGACTCTTCACCAACCGGTTCACACAAGTTAAATTCAGCAATCCCTCAAGCTTATTTTGCTAAAAAAGAAGGTGTTGAAAGACTGACTACCGAAACCGGTGCAGGTCAATGGGGTACTGCATTGTCCCTTGCATGTAAATTATTGGATGTTGAATGTACAGTATATATGGTTAAAGTGTCTTACAACCAAAAGCCTGACAGAAAAAATGTCATGAACATTTATGACTCTACCTTATACGCTTCTCCAAGTGAAAACACCAAAATCGGACGTGAAATACTTGCAGAAAACCCTGACCATCCTGGTTCTTTAGGTGTTGCAATTTCTGAAGCTATGGAAGAGGCTTTAGAAAATGAGGAAGTTAAATATTCTTTAGGTAGTGTATTAAACCATGTAATGCTACATCAAACTATCATCGGTCAGGAATTGAAAACCCAGCTTGAAATCGCTGAAGAGGAACCAGACGTAATGATTGCATGTGCTGGAGGAGGAAGTAACCTTGCAGGATCACTATTCCCATTCATTAAGGATAAAATCGACGGTAACTCCGATACACAGTTCATCGCTGTTGAGCCTAGCGCTTGTCCAACCTTAACTGAAGGTAGTTATGAATATGACTTCGGTGACATTAACGGTTTTACTCCTATGCTTAAGATGTTTACCTTAGGTCACGATTTCGTTGCACCATCAGTTCATGCAGGTGGATTAAGATATCACGGAATGTCTCCTATCGTTTCACTTTTAACCAAAGAAGGTTATATTGAACCTAGATCTGCTCATCAAAAAGATTGTTTCGAAGCAGGAATTACCTTTGCTCGTAATCAGGGTATTGTTCCGGCACCTGAAACCACTCACGCTATTAAAGTCGGTATTGATGAAGCACTTAAATGCAAACAATCTGGTGAAGATAAAACTATTGTCATTAACTTCTCCGGTCACGGTATGTTGGATTTGAAAGGATACGCTAGCTATTTTGATGGAACATTGCAAAATGCTAAATAATCCTTCTTTATTTTTTTTGGATTTTTTTAGTTATAACTTATAACTTATCATTTTTTAATTATTACTTATAACTTATAAGAGATAACAAATAACTAATAACTTATTTGTGAAAACAAATACTTTATAAGAGAGAAGTTATAAAATATAACTTATTTGTTAAAAGTTAGTTATGATAAGTTATTTCTTAAAACTTATTTTTTATAACTTGCAAGTTTTAACTTAAACCTTATTTCCTATCCCTTAGAAGTTAGAACTTAAAAGTTATTTCCTTTAAGTTTTAATTTAAAAGGAATAACTTAATCCTTTTAACTTATACTGAATAACTTATTTGTTATTCTTTAAAACTTGAAACTTTTAAGTTATAAATCATAACGAATAACTTAAAACTTATTAGATAAAGGAGAATTCTTTAATGAGTGAAGTAATTGCGGTGATGAATCAAAAAGGGGGCTGCGGAAAAACAACAACCGTTGTAAATACTGCAACATCCCTAGCGGTAATGGGAAAATCTGTTTTAGTTGTTGATATGGATCCTCAGGCTAATGCTACAACTAGTTTTGGGATCGATAAGACTAAAATAGAAAATACAATATACGATGCTATCATAGGGGATATTAGTGTTAAAAAAGCAACAATTCCTACGTTTATTAAAAATTTATTTATTATCCCAAGTAATATATCCCTAAGTGGTGCCGGTATGGAGCTTTCCAAACGTGAAAATTATCATATAATTCTCAAGGAAACTCTAAAAGATGTTGTACCATTATTCGATTACATATTCATTGACTTACCTCCTTCATTAGGTGTAATTACTGTAAATGCATTAGTAGCTTCCGATAGTGTTTTAATACCTATCCAAGCTGAGTATTATGCCCTTGAAGGTGTGGCTGATTTAATTAATACAATAAAATTAGTTGAAACCAGACTTAGAAGTCCAACCCCGATTAAAGGAATTCTCCTAACTCTATTTGATAAAAGAACCAGACTCAGTAAAGATGTTCACAAAGAATTGAAAAGCTATTTCAGCGGAACAGACTTGTTGTTTAAGACAATCATTCCAAGAAACATTAGACTGGCTGAAGCTCCAAGTTACGGAAAACCATGTTTGGTATATGATCCGGAAAGTACAGGAACAAAAGCTTATCTAAAACTAGCTAAAGAAATCCTTAAAAGGGATGGGGAGGAATAGACATGGCTAGAAAAGGACTTGGAAAAGGTTTGGATTCATTAATTCCTAATTTTTATGATGAGGATTTTGACAGCAATTCTCCACAGTCTCTTGAAGACATGTTAAAAGAGAATGAAGAACCTGTCGAAGAAGAAGTTGAACCTCAAAAAGAAGAACAGAAAAACATTTTTGAAGAAATTCAAGAAGAAGAGGCTCAAAAAGAGGAAGCTGAAAGTGAAGTTGTTGAAGAAGCTCCTGAAGAAGTCGTTGAAGAAGAGCCAGTTCCTGAAGAACTCCCTGAAGAGGTTAAAATTCAAAATGAGCATGTAGCTGAAGTAAAAGAGATTGTTGATAAAAATCCAAGAATCACTTTATGGTCTTCAAGATCTTCTGCTGTTTTTAGATACTTGAGAAAAACAGAACCGGAATTCAGTATTTCAAAAGAGGCTTCAGTTTTAATAGAAGAGGCTGTTTCTAAAAAGTACCCTGAAATTTGGGCACTGTTTGATGATTACTGATTATATTTTTTTTCTATTATCTTTTATAATATATTATATTTTTCACTTGAAATTGTTCTATTCGATATTTCAAAAATCTATTAATAACTTATTTTTTTCTATTATTTTAATTGATTCTATTGTAAAATTTTTGACATTTCATTTTCTTTAAATGTTAAATAAAGCAAGGATAAATTTAAAAATCAAAAGTAGTCTGATATTCTCCACTTATTTTGATATATGGTTCAGCCCTATCCACTACAACCCCCAGTTGTCTCAACTGTTCTTTTGATGTAAATGGTGTATCTTTCCGAATAGATATTATTTGATGTGCTGATTTTATACCGATACCCGGCACTCTGATAAGCTCAAAAAGTGGAGCTGAATTTATTTCTACAGGAAATATATTCATATTTTTTGCAGCTAAAATCTTTGGATCTTGTGTAAGTGAAAGCTTGTCATCCTCATCAAAAACAAGTTCCTTGACCTTAAAGTGATAGTCATTAAGCAGGCTGTCTGCATTATATAATTTTGCGGTCCTGTCTGTTGAACATGCCTCTTTGTTTGCAAAGTCAGTTTCTTCGATTGGTGTAAATGCTGAAAAATATGTCCTTTTCAAATCTGATTTTTTGTATATTTTTTCCATTCTTTGTAGAATTTCCTTGTCACTTTCACCATTTGCACCGACGATTAACTGTGTTGTATGAGTGGAATTGGGATATGTTGTACTTTTATGCTGAAGACTGTTAATCCATGATAGTCTTCTTAAGATATCCTTGTTATAATCCTTTGTAGATGAAAGTTCCGCAAGACCGGATGGGGTTGCAGCTTCAATGTTAATGCTGACTCTGTTGGCAAGTGCCATAGCCCTTTTAATTGAATCTTTACTTGCACCGGGCACAACTTTCAGATGGATGTAGTCGTCATATCCGTATTTTTTTCTCAGTAGACTTACAGTTTCTATTTGTTTTTCCATAGTAGAATCTACATCACCTGAAATACCTGAACTTAAAAACAATCCGTTGACCATACCTCTGTTATAGTATCCGAGAAATGCCTTGGCAAGTTCTTCAGGTGACAGTTCAAGTCTTGTAAAGTTTCTTTTTGACTGGTTGATGCAGTACTTGCAGTCATTTTTACACTTGTTTGACAGAAGTGTTTTGAAAAGTGGAATCTTACATCCGTTATGACCTGTTGCCTCATATATTCCCGGAAGGTTCACTTGGGAACTTTTATTGTGATTTACATAATCACATAAATCATACTGGGCGGAATCTGTCAAGACTTTCATCTTTTCCAATGTGCTCATGATAGTATATTGTATTTTTTTGTTTATATATTATCCAATATTATAAAAACAATTAATTAGATATATAATAGTGATTTGATTAAATTGTGTGATTAAATGAAAAGTGATAATATTAAAAAAGGAATTCAAAGAGCTCCACATAGGTCTCTTTTAAGAGCATGTGGTCTTGGTGATGAAGATTTCGAAAAACCGTTCATCGGTATTGCAAACAGTTTTACTGATATCGTACCGGGTCACATCCACCTCAAGGAGCTTGTTGAATTTGTAAAAGAAGGTATCATTGCTGCCGGTGGTATACCATTTGAATTTGATACCATGGC
>JAFUCN010000106.1 GCA_017459665.1 Methanobrevibacter sp.
AATCCAAACCGCTTATGAGCAACCTTACAGAGTTTGTCCTTGAAGGCGGAAACCATGAACAGTTTGCATATTACGGCGCTCAGGAAGGAGATTACCTGGCATCAATCACTCCAATCCAACAGCAGAAACAGACTGAAAGTGTCATTTTGGAGTTCATTAACAGTTTGACTTAGATTGTGTAGGCTGAGTTCTGCACAAATATTACTTTTTTTGATGATTATCTTAAAATAGTTTTAAAAAAAGAGTTTTAGAAGTTTATAAATTATAAACTTCGTTTGCTGAAACGATAACTATATCATTTTCCTCTAATGCTTCAATAAGTTTATCGATATCGTCTGCATGAAGCAATAGAATTGCCTTTCCCGCTTTGTCGTGTGTAAATGCATAAAGGTATTCCAAATCGATTTCGTTGTCTTTTATGATTTTAAGGACGGTTGTAAGGCCTCCGGGGGTGTCGTTCATTTCAACACCTATGATTTCTGTAATCTTTACGAGGAAATTGTTTTCTTCCAGCGCTTCCTTTCCTTTTTCAGGATTGTCTACAACAAGCCTAAGGATTCCAAATTCGGAAGTGTCAGCCATACACATTGCCCTTATGTTTACGCCTGCATCGGATAGCACTTCAAGGGGTTTTGACAAACTTCCCATTCTGTTTTGTAAAAATATTGATAACTGTTTGATTTTCATCATATCACCTAATGTAAATCCCTTTCGTCGATAACTCTTTTTGCTTTTCCTTCGAATCTTGGTAAGGTTTTTGGTTCAACGAGAGTTACTTTTACTCTGATTCCTGTTTCATTTTCAATGTATTTTCCAATTTTATTCTGGACAGCCATCATTTCTTTAACGCCGTCAAAGAAAATGTCCTGTGAGGCTTCCACCTTGACTTCGATTTCGTCTAAAGTTTCAGGTCTTGTAACTATAATCATGTAATGAGGCTCTACATCACCTGCCTTAAGCAATGCCTTTTCGATTTGTGATGGGAAAATAGCTACTCCCTTAACTTTAATCATGTCATCTGATCTGCCTGTAATTCTGCTCATTCTTGCATGTGTTCTTCCGCATTCGCATTTTTCATATGTAAGCTTTGTCAAATCTTTTGTTCTAAAACGGATAACAGGCATTCCTTCCCTTTCAAGATTGGTCAGGACAAGCTCGCCTGGGGTGTCTGCTCCTATAACCTTTCCAGTATTCGGGTCAATTATTTCAGGATAATAAATGTCTTCTGCAATGTGGAGACCCTTTTGAGCGCAGCATTCGACTCCAACGCCGGGACCCATGAGTTCTGTAAGTCCGTAGATGTTGTATGCCTTTGTTCCGAAGATTTTTTCAATTCTCTGTCTCATCTCTTCGGTCCATCCTTCAGCTCCGAATCCTATTGCCTTAAGTCCAAGTTCCTTTGGGTCGATTCCGTCCTCAAGTGCAATTTCACCGAGGTGAATTCCGTATGAAGGGGTAAAGATAAGGCATGTTGTTCCAAAGTCGCTCATGATTTCGATTTGCCTTCTGGTCTGGCCTGTTGAAATCGGGATGATTGCAGCGCCGATTTTATGTGATCCGTAGTGAACTCCGAATCCTCCGGTAAACATTCCGTATCCGTGGGTGTTCTGGATGATGTCGTTTTCATCGATTCCCATCATGGTAAGTCCACGTGCAATGGTTTCAGCCCAGGTATCCAAATCTTTTTTGGTATATCCTGATACGACTGGTTTTCCGGTGGTTCCTGATGATGAGTGAAGCTCTTTGATTTCTGATATGTCGACTGAAAAGAGTCCAAAGGGATAGCTTTCACGAAGGTCATCCTTTGTGATGAATGGAAGCTTTTCAATGTCATTTAAGGTCTCGATATCTTCAGGATAGACTTCTGCAGCGCTGTATTTTTTGTTGTAATATGGAATTTCATTGAATGCTTTTTTAACAGTGCTTTGAAGCTTCTTTAATTGCAGTTCTTCAAGGTCTTGCCTTGGCATGGTTTCTATTTCTTCGTTCCAATACATGTTTAGCCTCATTAATTTTTCAATATTTAATATATTTTCTTTATTAACCTTATAGTTTTTCGATGAAAATATAGTAAATTTTTTTAATCATCACTAATCATAAATTATAGTGGTAATGCTGTTTGATATTTTCTTGTGTTCATGGGGAAAATATTGCATAAATGGGGTTACTGTAAATCTTAAGTGGGTATAATTGAGCATTTATTATATATCAAATTATTAGGGGAATTCATGAAAAAACATAGCTTTGCTATGGTTTTTTTATTGATTTTACTGTTAAGTTTGATTGGAGCTGTCTCAGCGGATGAAGATCTATCCGCAGTTGATGTGGAAGCTCCAGTATGTCAAAGCAATGATTATGCTCAAATTGAAGTATCTGACGAATATTTATCTGATAGTGCCGATGAGGCCGTTTCGATTTCCGATTGTGAAATCAAAACTGTGGATGCTGGTGGTCAAACCTCAGAGTCCTATAAAAACAGTATTTCATATAGCCAAGGGCGGTATCTGGATGAAGGCATTGACAACAATGTCGGTGAGGCTATTTCAATTTCAAGTGAAATGCTATCCTTTAGTGATAATCAAGATGACCTGTCGGTTTCATCCTTCGATGAACTGATAGATGGGTTTAACTATCATTATCTGGACTTAAACTCGCAATCGGCGGATTTGAGTTGGGACGATAATGAGCTGCGACATAATATATCAAATGTTTTGGGAAGCTTATTAGATTTAAACTCTGCTAGTGAGATTTTAGCTGTCACAGTCGACTTATCTAAGATTGATAAATTAGCCATTGAAAATGTTTTAAGTCAAATAGTAAGTTCTTCTCACGGATATGTAAATAATGGTTACGATAATCTATTTGAATTGTCCTCAATTAAAACGGGTTTAATAAATATTGCATTTATTAAAAATGACGATTTCCTCGCTGTTGCATTATACGATACGCAAAACACGCTATTGTATTATAATGACTGTCAGGAAATATCCGCTGGTCTTTGGGATGCTATAAGTTCCTGGACTAATGGAATTTTAACACATGATGCTGCATTAGGCAGTTACTGTATTTCTGATAAAGGCGAAGTTGAAAAAAGTCAATTAACACATCCTCCTACTGAATTTGATTTACCTCTTGGATATACCTGGGATTACGTGGGTGATTCAAGAGACTCTGATGCTGATGCGTTTATCTGGTCTGTAGATAATACATCAGGTAAAAGAGCGTGCATAGGTGTTGCTTTGGTAGATGAATCCATAGATGGATTACTTTCTTCAAGCCTAAGTGATGTGGCTTTACAGTCACCCAACACGGTCGAAGTATTGAAATCATCAACAGACGATTTAAAGCAGATTGGTGTTGATGCAACAAACAGGGCTTTAGCCTACTTTGAATCAATAGGCATTGATATTAAGAAGGGTTATCCGAAGTTTTATGTCCTAACCTCTGCAGGTTATGTAAAGATCAAGGGCACAGGCACTAAAAGTGTTCTGGACGGTATTTCCGAAGTGCTCGGGTCTGACAAAAATATATTGCCTATACATACTCCATTGTGGAAGGATTTAGTATTTTATTACTTATGGGTAAATAACGCTAATAATAAGGATAAGGCATCATATGCATTGAAATATGATGAAAATACTGGTAAATTAGTTGTTTCTAATACTGTTAGAAGCCAGGGAGATGATATAGCGTATAAGATGGGACTTTATGACAAGTATCATAAATATCATCCGCATCATCACAATCACGGTTACAAACGTATTGTTGGTTCGATTGGGGAGTCCTCTCCTTTAATTGATCAGAACAATACAGAGGCAAATGTCACTTCAACTGCAAAGGAAAACAAGACAGTAAACGATACTGTTCTTGTCGAAATTTCCAAACAGGTCATTGAAGACATTCCGACCGTTGAAAACAACCCTTACAATATACTGGTGGTTATATTTTCAATTGCTGTGATATGCATATTCTTTAGGCTTAGTTATACTAAAAAAGATTAGTTTAATATTTCACATCTGTGAAATATTTTTTTTATTTTTTTTTAATTTCCTGTTTTACGAAAAATCTTTTAATTTGTTTTGCAAATATTATTATGATGGATGTTTATCTACACATCGATTTTAAAAGATTTAAATAATTTATCAAACTAATAATTAATTGCAAATTATTAAATTTGATTTGATTATTGGGGAATTTAATATGGATATGATGAGTGTTTTATGGCAAGTGGGAATCTTTGCATCAGTCCTTGTTTTCGGTATAAAAATAGGACTTGCTTCAGGATTGGCCAATTTGCCGAAAAAATTGTTTGCAGTAATCTGTATAGCCTATGGTGGAGGAGTAATTCTTATTTCTTACATTGCTTCCTTTTTTGCAGAACAGTTGGTTCAGGCGATTTACAGCTATAATACAATGTTCTACATCATAATGGCTACAATCATGATTGTTGCAGGTTTGTTTACAATAAGAGAATGGAAAATACATGACAAAAATACATCTACCGCAACTTCTCTAGCTATCATTGCTCCATGTCCTTGCTGTTTCGGTTCAATCATTGCAAGCGTTTTAATCGTTGCACCTACCATCGGAATCAGTTCACTTGATTTGAGCTGGTATGCTGCAGCAGCACTTGTTGCAGTTATGATTGTTACATATTTCGCATCAAATACAATCGTAAGGTTCATAAATCACCCTTATCCGGTCGTATTGGGCAACTTCATGCTGCTTTTAGGCGCATACTTCTTGCTTTCAGCTATTGTAATACCGAACATCGCAGGAGTAATGCAGAAAACTTTAACTCCTATTACTATTGGTTCTCCTCAAGATATACTGATGATTATTTTAGCATTTGCTATTCTGATTGTTGAAGGTATAGTTTTAACTAAAAGAGGAAGGAGTCTTTTAGAATAAGATTTTAGGTGAAAAATATGGTTTTAAATATTCCAGGTGGAGAATTTTTAACAGGATCCCTTGATGTAATCTCACAGAGCCTTACAATTCCTGTACTTGTAATTCTTCTTGTTATCGTAATTATAAGTATCATTACATTGGGAGGAGTAATTGCAGAGTACACTTCAAGAAGGAAGGTTCCTGTAGGAACAATAAGGGACTTGATTTATGACATTAATGCAGCTGAGTCCGTTGAAGCATTACAGAACGTGATTTCAAATGCCAAAATTCCTAAAGCTCAAAAAAAGGTTTTAGATGAAATTGCATCTTCCCAAAGCTTAGGCTCCCCTTCAAGAGAGGCGCTTGCACGTAAGCTATTTGAATACGAAGAAGAAAAAACAATGGATTCATTGAAAAGAACAGATATCATTACACGTATCGGCCCGACCTTAGGTCTTATGGGTACACTGATTCCTATGGGTCCGGGACTTGCCGCTTTAGGTGCAGGTGACATCAACACCCTTGCAAGTTCCCTTACCGTTGCTTTCAACACTACAATTGTAGGTATCGGTTCAGGTGCGCTCTGTTACGTTATCGGTAAAATCAGATCCGGATGGTACGACAGATACCTCTCCGATTTGGATGCTCTGATTGATGCCGTTTTGGATAAAATGAACTGATAGTGATTTTATGGTTAGAAAGAACGGTAGACGCAGGTCAAAAAGGGTAGAAGAAGACCCGATGGCAGGTACTGCAAACCTTGTAGATGCAATGCTCGTTATTGCAGTAGGTTTTCTGGTTTTCGTTATCATAAGCTGGAACATGCAGGCAATGATTGACCCTGACTCAAGCATTCAGGACCAGATGCAGCAGTCACAGGTTACAGAAGTCGACCAGGGCCAGCAGCTGAACGAAACACCTGACACTTCAAACAGTTCAGGTCAGGGATACACCGAAATGGGTAAGGTGTATAAGGACCCTGCTACGGGCAAGCTGATAATGGTGGAAGGTTAATCCTTTCACATCAAAACTTTTTTTAACTTTTTTTAGTAAAATTCGCTAATTTTTTATATTATAAATTTTATATTATTATTATACTATATTTGATATAGCAACATATTTTGGAATGATTTCATGAAAAACAGCGAATTTACTAGAGTGGTTGTAATAAACTTTATTTCTGCATTTATTATTGCACTGGTAGCCTGTCTTTTCTTGGATTCATTTGATTTAATGAAAGTAATGTATGTTGCAAACATTTTTGGTGTTTATTTCCTAGTTGTCTACGGAATAGACATGCTAGTGCAGTCAGGTCAGATACCGAACGATTATCGTCGGTTCATGATTGCAATAATTTTCATATGCGTCTTTGACGTGATATTTTTATATCTTGTTCCGTTCGTATTCGGAGGACACGTATTTTCATCAGTAAACTACCTGTCAATGAATCTGGACGGAATTGAAATGAATTTCATCTTCAATGCAAGATTTTACTTGACACTATTTGCAATTCTCATGCTGTATTTCAACTATAAGCTATACAAAATGAGACAAGAATAATATTTCGGTGGTTTGATGGATTTTAACGGACTTTCAAGAATAATGATTATAAATTTCATAGCTTCCATAATGATAACAATCATATTATGGTTCTGCCTTTACACAACACAGCTTCCGGACGTGATGTATCTTGGAGCGTTCTTTGGAATTTATGTCTTTGCCTATTTTGGAATAAATACCATTGTGGATGATGAAATCATACCGAACAACTATTACAGAGTCATTCTAGCCATCATATGCATTATAATCTATCTTATTGTCTTCATGTACATGATGCCTTTGGTATTCGGTCCGAACGTATTTCCGGCTGACCATACAATTGCAAGCATAATCCCTTACAATGGGCCTGGAAGCGACTTTGTCTTGAGCACAAACCTTTATCTTGCAATATTTTCTTTAATAGCACTGGTTTTGAATGTCTATCACATGGATAGATAAATTAATTTTTTTTTGGTGTTTAAATGGAATTCTGTCCTGAGTGCGGTGCGATGCTTATGCCTAAAGGAGGCAAGATTAAATGCAGATGCGGCTTTGAAAAGTCACTGAGCGATGAGGATATTGAAGAGCAGTACCACATGGAAGGTGAAACCAATCCTCAGGCTGAAGTCATCGTTACAGACAGAAACAACGTGGCTTTGCCTACAACAACCATAACCTGCTACAAATGCGGCGGAACAAAAGGCTACTGGTGGACAGTACAGACAAGATCTGCCGATGAGGCACCGACCAATTTTATCCGCTGTGCCAACTGCGGAAACACCTGGCGAAGTTCAAACTAAAAAAAAGTAAAAGAAAAAAGAAACTATTTCATTTCCTTTTCCCACATTCGGATTGTATTGATATTGGCCTTATCGGCTAATTCTTCCATTGTTTTAATTTCATCTTCACTTAATTTGATGTTGATAGCATCTTTGGCATCTTCAACATGGTGAACCTTTGTAGCGCCAATAATTGGAAGAGTTCCCTTTGAAATCGCCCATGCAATTGGAAGTTGAGCTATTTTTGCATCATGTGCCTTTGCAATTTCATCAAGTGCTCCATTTAACTCTTCAATCTCCTTTAAGCTGCCGCCATATGCATTGGCTCTGTCGGAGCCTTCAGGGAAAGGATGTTTTGTGTCATATTTTCCGGATAGTGCTCCCTGTTCTAAAACCATATATGAAAAGAAGATGATATCGTTTTCTCTGCAGTAGTCAAGTATGCCTGAATCTTCAGATGAGCGGTTTAAAAGACTGTAATGGTTCTGTACAGCACCAAGCTTCAAACCGGCATCCTTTAAGATTTCATTTGCCTGTTTGATTTCTGCTAAATCATGATTTGAAACACCAATCATTCCAATGTCATGTTCCTTTGCTGTTTCAACCAATTTTTTTGTCCAGTCCGGCGCTCCAACAGGATTGTGAATCCAGAATATGTCAATATCCTCAACGCCAAGGGTTTCTGCGCTGTTTTCATACATGGCTGTTACTGCATTTTCTGCAGAGGGATCTGCACATTGCGGAGTGAATTTTGTAGAGACAATATAATCCTCTCTTGGACAGGTTTTTAAAAATTCTCCTAAAACCTCTTCAGAGGTTCCCATGCCGTATACAAAGGCAGTGTCCCATAAGTTCAATCCCAATTCCATTGCCTTATCAAATATTGGTCTTAAATCTTCAATATTATGTTCATTTCCGAAAGTTCCATCGTTACCCCATGCCCACGCACCGAGAGCAATTTTTGGAAGGTTATTTTTTGAAATCATGATTTGATATTTAGTTAATAACTTATAAAAAATTAAAGTGACGGCGATGACACCTAATGGTTATATCCGATGAAGATAATATTAATCTACATGACATATTTTGATTTTGAACTTACTCATTGTCCTGTAGAACTTTCTTTGGATATAATTAGCAGAAAATGGGTTCTGCAAATAATATGTGACATGTTTTTTGGAAAAACCCGATTCAGTCAATTCAAGGAAGATAGGCCTGAATTGTCCAACAAGGCTTTGTCTAGAAGTTTAAAGTTCATGGAAGAAGAAGGGCTAATCGATAGGGTAGTAGACAAGTCAGACAGGACAAACATAGAATATTTTCTAACCGAAAAAGGAAAATCATTAAATAAGGTGGTCTATGATTTGGTAGTATACACTTTGGACAATAATTCCCAATATTATGACAGCCAAACTGTTAAAAAAACAAAAGAGGGTTTCAAAAGGCAGTTGCTGGACAATGTTTGAGTTGCTGATTTTTTATTTTAAATATTAAATGAACTTCTAATTAAAAATCAATATTGATTTTTCCTTATTTTTCATTTTAACCATAAAATTGATTTTAGTTCGTAAAAATTACCTCCTAAAAAAGAAAAATGTTTATATAAGCCATAGTACATATTATATTATAATTTTAAAGAAATACTGAGGGTTAAAATTTTGAACAATAATTTTTCTTTAAGGCAAAATATGCAGATTCCTCAGAAAAGAGCATATGTTGGATTGGAATTTGGAAATAATCTTGATGAAGAAATTGAAGAATTGTCAAAACACTATGAAATCCATAATATTCATCAAGTTAAAGATTTCATTAGAAAAAATGAAGATTTAGTTGAATATATCAAATCAATTACTCCAATAATTGATAAACATTTTCCTGACAATAAAAAATGTCTAACATTCTGTGAAGATTCAGAATTCGAAGAGTTGGATGATATTACTATTTTTATCAGCTGCTTTAAGGCTGATTTTGATAGAGACTGGAAACAGTTGGATGTGCTTGAAAAGGAATTATGTTATCTGGATGGATTTTCAACAAAATTAAAAGGATTAATATCCGTGGATTTGTGGGTCGAAAAATACTTTTAGCTGTAACATAAATAAATGAGTTAAGGTGAAACCATGGCAAGAAAAACCTTCAACGAAAAACTCAACGATTCAAAAGACATGCCTAAGATAATCGAAATCGAAGACGAAAAGTCAATTAAAAGATATGGCGGAAGCCAGATGCTCATAGCACCGCCACTTGAGTATAATCAAATAATGTCACAAATACCTAAAGGAAAGGTAATTACAGCAAAAGATATTAGAAAATACCTTGCAAAGAAACATGGCGCCGAGTTCACATGTCCACTGACTGCCGGAATATTCATAAGCCTTGCAGCCCGGGCAAGCTGTGAGCGGGAAACTGATAAAATTCCCTTCTGGAGAACCTTAAAGGCAGACGGCGAGCTTAATGCGAAATATCCTGGCGGCATCAAATACCAAAAGGAAAAGCTGGCATCTGAAGGCCATACATTCACAACCAAAGGCCGCAAAAACATAAGATATTTTGTCGAAAACTATGAAAATTTCTTATATAATTTAGAATAAATATTATATCAATGAATTTGATTGAAAGAACATTGAAGTCTGTGGCTGAAAATCCAAAGTATATTTTTAGGCTGACCGTTCAGGGAATTATGGTCGGCATATTTGCTGGACTGATGGTATGCCTATACCGTTTTCTACTTTATGGCTCAGAAAGTGTTTTGAGAAATTATTTAAGCATAATACATGGAAATATATTGTATACAATCCTCTTTTTTATAGCTTTGGCGGTTATGGGTCTTTTAATTGACTTTATTATAAAATGGGAAAGGGATTCTGCCGGAAGCGGAATACCTCAGGTTTATGCTGAAGTAAAAGGTCATATGGAAGCAAACTGGGCAAAAGTGCTGTTTTCAAAAATTGCTGCAGGTGTTATTACTGCTTTAGGCGGTCTTTCACTTGGTCCTGAAGGTCCGTCAGTCCAGATTGGTGGTATGGCCGGAAAAGGAATAGCCAAACTTTTCAAGGGATCAAAAACCGATGAATTAAGATTGATTCTTGTTGGTTCTGCAGTAGGTATTACAGCAGCATTCAACGCCCCGCTTGCAGGTGTAATCTTTGTTCTTGAAGAAATCAACCACGGATTCGACAAGACTTTGGTATTCATTGCTTTGGTATCTGCTATCGTATCTGACTTTATTTCAAAAATCATATTCGGACAGGAAACCATACTGTCATTTCCTGTCTTGAACATTCCGCTTGAATCATACTGGATTTTGATAGTTTTAGGTATTTTGATTGGTCTTTTGGGATATGTCTACAATGTGGGTATGATAAAGTCAAGCAACGTAATGGACAATCTTAAAATCCCTTCATGGCTTAAGTTCGTATTGGTATTTATCGTATCGGGCATAATAGCACTTACAGTGCCTGAAATAAGCGATGGAGGACACTTCATGATGGACATGCTTGATGTTGCAATTCCATCATTGGGAGTATTGATTTTACTTCTGGTTTTAAAATACCTCTTTTCAATGTTTTCATTTTCATCAGGAGCTCCCGGAGGAATATTTTTACCTATTCTGGTTTTAGGAGCTTATATTGGAGCGATATTTGGAAGTGCTGTAGTTCCCATCTTCGGCTTTGAGCATGATTTGATATACAAGTTCATAATAATTTCAATGGCTGGCTTTTTTGCTGCAACAGTCAGGTCACCGATTACGGGTGTGGTTCTTTTGGCTGAAATGTCTGGTTCAACAGAATCCCTTGTTGCAATGGTAATCGTTTCGTTGATAGCCTATGTGGTTCCGACCCTTTTGGGAAATCCTCCAATCTATGAATCATTGTATGACAGGCTTTTGATGTCAAAAAACAGGGAGTTCATTAAAAAGCCCTCAAAGCATGTCTTATCAGAGTATATTGTTCCTCTTGACTGCAATTACATCAACTTTAAAATCAAGGACATTCCGTTTCCAAAAAATGCAATCGTCGTATCAGTAATCAGAAACGGAAAGTATGTCATTGCAAATGAGGATTTGAACATAAAGTATGGCGATCAGATTCAGATATTGGCTGATGTCAATGATTATCCATTTATCAGAGAAGAAATTGAGGAGCTGTTCGGTGGTTAGATGAGTTTAATTTTTGAAAGGAAAAGTGTTCGTAAGTTTACAGGCGAAGAAGTAAGTGATGAACTTATTGAAAACCTGTTGAAGGCAGGCATGCAGGCACCTTCATCATGCAATGCGCAGCCATGGGAGTTCATTGTTGTTTCTAAAAAAGAGGATAAGGAGGCAATTTCTAAAATGCACCGCTTTGCAAAGCCTGCAGCTGAAGCGTCAAAGCTTATAATTACATTGGGAAATTTGAATGAGGCCAAGGTTCACGGGATGATTGAACAGGATCTTGGAGCCTGCAATGAGAACATATTGCTTCAGGCAACCCATGAAGGTCTTGGTGCGGTTTGGCTGGGTTTTCATCCGATAGAAGATAGGACATTGAAACTGAAAGAGTATTTGAATGTTCCTGATTACTGCATTCCGTTTTCAGTAATCTGTGTGGGATGGCCAAAAGGTGAGGGTGAAGTGAAGCTTAGATATGATGAATCCAAGGTTCATTTTGATAGGTATTGATTAAAAAGGTGTATATGATGTCAAATGGTAAATGTGGGATAAAAATCATTCGTGAAAATAAACCTCCTCTCTATGATACAACATTATGTGAAAAACCAATTTCATATCATAGAAAACAGTCTAAAATAAGAACTGAAGGCAAATCAAAAGAGGATATCAGGGAAGATTTCATTAATCTATGCACTCAATTAGGTTTTGAACCTTCACTATACTGAATTAAGTTAATAACATTATTTGGTGTAAATTCTCCAGTTTCTACAAACTGGAGAGTTCAAATGGTATAAATGTTTGTCATGTTATAATCCGTATTTTTTGTCAATTTCTTTGCTATGTTTTAGGAGTTTTACACGGATTTCTTTGTTTCTTTCTTCTTTCTTGCTTCACGTTCTTTTTTAAGCTCTTTTCTTGTTTCAATTGCTCTTTTTTGGTACGAATAACATGGTTTCATATTTAAAAAAGTTTATATGTTTGTTATGTTATAATCCATGTTTTCTATCAAACTCTTGGCTGTATTTTAAGGCTTTTGCACGAATTTTTTTGTTTCTTTCTTCTCTTCTTTCTGCACGTTCTTTTTTGAGTTCTTTTCGTGCTTCAATTGCTATTTTTTTTGGTACGAATAACATATTTTCACCTATATTCATTAATTATTTTATTTTATACTATTTAAATTATATACTTCCATGATTTTTCCATTTAAAGTTATCTACTTTTGTCACTATTGCAATGTCTGTTTCACTGCTTACAGTTTCAAGTTCTGATGATAATTTTTGCTTTAATGCAGTTAATTTAATTAAATAATCTGCTAAATTACAAATTATGGGGATAGGCAGATATTTTAGTGCTTTTGTTGTCGAATTTAATGTTTTTAATTTAAAATTTAGAATATTTTTGGTTAATTCAGTATTCTCATCATCTATAAACAATTCAATCATTTCTCTTAATTTTTCAATTGTTTTTTCATCAAATTTTTCGTTTTTTAAATACCAGTTAATATTATTCATAATATTGACATTGGATTCTTCAATGAATTCTATTAATTCATTCTCAAATTCTGAACTCACTCCAGTTATAAATGTATATGCTTCCTCATTAATCGCAAATACTTTAATTATCGGATCCCTTGAGTTTTCTTTTGAATCCACTTCTTCATAGATTAATTTCCCATTGTCATTGCAGAAGATGTTAATCTCGAAAAATGAGGGATAATAATGTTTTTCATCAAACCCTGCAAATATGATACCACTTCCTTCAAATGATAGTTCGTATGAAAATATTTCCCATAATATCTGATTGTATTTCCTTTTGTCTGCTTCTGTGATGATATCAAAAAATTCACGGTCGAAATTTTCATATTCTTCAATGAATGGAAGCAATTCTTTTCTTTTTTTGTAGGAAATCACGTCTTTAAATCCATACTCATTAATTTCTTCTGCAATATTTTCTTTAAATGAATCTAAAATCCATCTCAAGTATTCATCAGAACTTGTGTATTGTGTGTTTTTCTGCAAATAGTCAATGAAGCTATTTTTGATTTCTTTTATTGTTTTAACATTGTTAAAATTGGTATTTTTGGCAAATTCACCAATCAAAGTCTCAAGTGAAATGTCTTCAAAGTCAATGTATCCATTAATCATTACTGCAACAGGATAATTGCTATCCGGGCTGAATATCTTTTTTCCGGTTGTATATGATTTGTTGTCTGGGGTGGTTATTGCCAAATCGCTTCCAACTACTACAACATCTTTTGTTAATATTAATGATTGTGCTGTCATGTTATGTCTCTGATTTTAAATTAAACTGCACGTTATATAAGTTTATCTAATTTAAAATGTAAATATTGCTTTAAATTCATAATAACGAGCTTACATCAATTTTTACTTTTCCAAATAATTTCTAATTAAAAAAATTTTAGACAAATATAAATAAGAATAAAAATAAAATCTTAATCAGTAACTTAAAAGTTATAAGTTAGAATATTTATGAGGTTAGACTATGGTAAGTGTAAACATAGAAGCTAAAAAAACCGTAGATGTAATGATTGAAAAGGCTGATGAATTAAACATCGCTGTTGCAACTTTAGAAAATGGTGCTACTGTTTTAGACTGTGGTGTCAATGTTGACGGAAGTTTTAAAGCAGGAGAACTTTATACTAAAGTCTGTCTTGGCGGACTTGCGGATGTGGGAATTTCAATTCCTGGAGACTTGTCTGAAAAATTCGCTCTTCCTTCAGTAAAAATCAAAACTGACTCACCTTCCATCTCAACTCTTGGTTCACAAAAAGCAGGTTGGTCCGTTTCTGTAGGTGATTTCTTTGCATTAGGTTCAGGTCCTGCAAGAGCAATCGCTTTAAAACCGGCAGAAACCTATGAAGAAATTGATTATGAAGACAAAGAAGCTGATTTAGCTATCTTGACATTGGAAGCTGATGTATTGCCTGGTGAAGACGTTGCAGCATACATCGCTGAAGAATGTAACGTTAAAACTGAAGATGTATACTTACTTGTAGCTCCTACTTCTTCCCTTGTTGGATCTATCCAAATCGCTGGTAGGGTAGTTGAAAACGGAACTTATAAAATGTTGGAATTCATCAAATTCGACGTAACCAAAGTCAAACACGCTGCAGGTATTGCACCTATCGCACCTGTTGACCCAGACGGACTCAAGGCTATGGGTAAAACCAACGATGCAGTGCTCTTCGGTGGAAGAACATACTACTATGTTGAATCCGAAGAAGGCGATGACATCGCAGCTGTTGCAGCACAATTACCATCTTCCGCAGCTGACGGATACGGCAAACCGTTCTTTGACGTATTCAAAGATGCTGGATTTGACTTCTATCAAATCGACAAAGGAATGTTCGCTCCTGCTGAAGTAGTAATCAATGATTTGACTACCGGTAAAATGTATAAGGAAGGATTTGTAAACGCTGAGTTACTCAAAAAATCCTTCGGTGTAGATGAATAGGTTTAAACCTATTTTTCTTTTTCTTTTTTTGTTAAATAGCTTTTTTTTCAATTAATTTTAAATACTATTAATTTTAAATATTATTTCATCTCTAAAAATGAGAATAAATTTTTTAAAGGTGTATAATATGGAAATTATGGAAATTATTAAAGATGCATTTGTTTTCCCATCTCAGAATTTGGAAAAACTTGTAATCTATATTGTATTGACATTCGTAATGGGACTTTTCATTGCAGGCGGAATCATTTCCGGAATATTCGGAGCAATGGATAACAGCCTTTACTTTGTCTTAACTGCTATTTTAGCAATTATCGCAATTTGCATTGCGTTTATTATATCAGGTTATCAAATCGGAGTTATCAAAACAGGTATCGATCAAGTTGATGACGCTCCAGGATTTGACTGGATAAATAATTTAGTAACAGGTATTAAAGCATTGATCGTAAGTATTGTTTACTTCATCATTCCTGCAATCATCATTGCAATCGTTGCTTTAGTAACCAACATACCTGGACAAATCGCTGACATTGCACAACAGGCTGTAGTAAGTCCTGCAAACACAACTGCTGTTGCAAGCGGAGCTTCTCCTATTGCAACTATTTCAGATGCTGCTATGGCAAGTCTGATGGGTTCAATTGCAATTACTGGTATAATTGCTCTTGTCTTAATCATAATCTTCGCATTCCTTGCAACCATGGCAAATGCAAGACTGGCAAATACCGGAAGCTTGTCTGAAGCTGTAAACATCGTTGAAGCATTTAAGGACATTACAAGAATCGGTGTAGGTAAAGTTATTGCTGTTATTCTTTTATCAATAATTGTCGTTGCTGTCATCCAAGGTATTTTAGGATACCTCTACGGACAAGTGCCACAACTGTCAATCATTGGAGTAATAGTGATACCTTACTTGACATTCTTTACAAACAGAGTAACCGGTCTTTTATACTCTGATATAGCTTAAAAGAGATTATTTTAATCTCTACTTTTTCTTTTTTTCGAAACTTTTTTTAACAAAATTTTTAACTAATCACTGTCATAATTATATATATGGAGGTTATATTATGACTGATTTAAAAGGTACAAAAACTGAAGCAAACTTACAGGCAGCTTTTGCTGGTGAGTCCCAGGCTCACACCAAATACCAATACTTTGCAGCAAAGGCAAAAGAAGAAGGATATGTTCAAATCCACGACATTTTCATGGAAACTTCAAAAAATGAAAGGGAACACGCTAAAATCTGGTTCAAACTCTTGCATGATGAGGATATTCCGGACACAGTAGCAAACCTCAACGCAGCAGCAGACGGCGAAAACGAAGAATGGACTGAAATGTATAAGGAATTCGCTGAAACTGCACGTGAAGAAGGATTCCCTATGATTGCATTCCTGTTTGAAAAGGTGGGAGCAATTGAAAAAGAGCATGAAGAAAGATACAGAACCCTGCTTGCAAACGTCGAAGCAGATAAGGTCTTCAACAAGGACGCTGACATTGAATGGAAATGTGAAAACTGCGGATTCGTTTTCTCAGGTCCTAACGCTCCTGAAAAATGTCCTGTATGTGGACTTCCAAAAGCACACTTTGAAGAAAGGGCTACCAACTTCAAATAAATTTTGTTTTTTGAGTTGATTATCATGGCAGATTTGAAAGGAACAAAAACAGAAGAAAATCTTAAAGAGGCACTTGCCGGCGAATCCCAGGCACGTGTGAAATACGAATTTTACGCTTCACAGGCTAAAAAGGACGGATATGTGGAAATCAAAGAGATTTTCCAGGAATCCTCTGACAATGAAAAGGAACATGCAAAAATCTGGTTCAAACTCCTCAACGGAGGCAAAGTCCCTGACACATTAGCAAACCTTGCAGATGCAGCAGCAGGTGAACATGAAGAATGGACTTCAATGTACAAAGAGTTCGCTGAAACTGCACGTGCGGAAGGTTTCGATGACATTGCAGATTTGTTTGATGCAGCAGGTGCAACCGAAAAGGCACACGAAGACAGATACAATGCATTGACCGATAAAATCAAAGCAGATAAAGTCTTTAAAAAGGATGAGGAAATCGCCTGGAAATGTAACAACTGCGGATACATCCACTATGGAAAAGAAGCTCCGGAAGTTTGTCCGCTATGCGATCA